>NZ_JBPNHS010000009.1:0-107580 GCF_054006115.1 Mesoaciditoga sp.
ACGAACCCATCATCTTCTACGATTGCGAAATACGACATAGGCATACCAAAAGACGGAAGAATAGATGGAAACGATGTTTCTGAGTTCATGTATCTTTGGAATAAGGCCGCAGAAACAGGACATTAATTACGAGTAAGAACATATAGTCTTGTGTAAAGTTACCATTCTTTTATAAAACGGTACCCACTGGGTACCGTTTTCTTTTCATTTTAAGACCAAAAAGGTCTTTTTCTTTTACCGTGTGGTAAAATAATGAAGTGTATTTGAATTCAATGGAGGTTGGGAAATTGAAAATAGGAATACCAAGAGGCTTGTATTTTTATATGTATTACCCCATGTGGTATGGATTCTTTTCATCGTTGGAACATAATGTAGTTACGTCTATACCTACTAACAAGGAGATATTGAACATAGGAGTTTCGAGTGCTGTCGATGATATATGTATATCGGTTAAAGTTTATCATGGGCACGTGAAATATCTATTGGACAAAAAAGATATTGATTTTGTTTTCGTTCCCAGAATAGTGAGCGAAGACAAGTATAAATACACTTGTCCAAAGCTTACAGCCATGCCTGATCTCATTAAAAGCGCTTTTAGGGAAGATGCTGATAGAATTCTCAAGGTAAACATGTTCATGAATCAAGGAAATGCCCCTCTCTTCGAAGCGTTTGGAGAAGTTGGAAAAACATTGGGTGACTCAGAGAAAGGCGTGAAAAAAGCCGTGAAAGATGGGATAGCGCTTCAAAAGAAAGCAACTGAATGCTTGAGAAAGGGACACAATTTTCTTGAAGTGGTTCAACATATCAAAGATCTGGATGCTTTGTTGAAAAAGCCAGTAGAAGAAAAACGTTACAAGGTCGCACTGGCAGGCTTTCCATACGATGTTTATGATGGTTACATGAACGGAAATGTTATAGAGAAACTTGAAGAATCAAATATACGCCCAGTTACAACTGATATGTTAGATCCAAAACTTTACAAGCATTATGTTAAATACATGGTGAAAGATCTTTTTTGGTTTCAGGCGAATGTCGCTGCAAAAGGTGGCATGTATTACATGGACTCAAAAGATGTGGATGGAGTTATAACGATTTCTTCTTTTAATTGCGGAATAAGCGCGATATACCAAAAGCTTCTGGACCTTTACTCAAAAGAAACTGGTAAGCCGTTGATGCATATCGTTGTTGATGAGCAAACTGGCGACGCTGGCTTGGTAACGAGAATAGAAGCTTTTGTTGACTTGATACGCGTGAAGAGAGGAGATGGTCTCATTGCCTCGTCGTAAGGTTACATATACCTTCCCAAGAATGGGTTACTCGTACGCGGCTTTTGAAAGCTTTTTTCAGATTTTAGGTTACGATGTGGTAGTTCCAGATCCAAGTAATACCAAAACGTTGAAGGAAGGCGTCTCGAATTCTCCAGAAGGAATGTGTTTTCCCTTTAAGATATTGCTTGGACAATTCGTGAAGATCTTAAAAGAAAATCCAGATAAATACTTCAAAATAGTTTCACTTGAAAGCTACGGACCATGCAGATTCGGTTATTACAGTCCGCTTTATTACAAGATACTTCACGATACGGGATTGCACAATTTTGAGGTGGTTAACGTTGAGGGTATATATCCTCCATGGTACAAGGGCATTCCAAGATTTTTTAAAAAACTCATAAAACTCATTGGTTGGCACGCGCCATGGACTGGCATTAGGGCGTTTGTTATTGCTGGATGGAAAGTGTACGCGATCGAACAGTTGGAAAGAAAGATGTATCATCTTATACCGCGCGAAAGAGTAACGGGAAGCGCGGAAAAAGCTTTTAACAGGGCATTTGAAAAGATTCATCACGCTCCAAATAAAATAAGTGCCATAAAGAAAATATTGAACGAGGAGCTCAAAAAGATGGATGAAATCGAGCATGATGAAGATGTTGACCTTCCGAAAATTGGTTTGGTTGGAGAGGCGTACATGCTCATGGATTATTCGAACAACCTTGAAATAGAAAAGAAGCTTGCCTACATGGGTGTAGATGTGGATAGATCTCTTTGGGTTACAAATTGGACGCTTGACAGGATATTAAAAACAAAACAACACCTTAAGCATATGGAAGAAGTTAACAAAGGTTACCTTGATTATTTCATAGGCGGAGATGGACAAGAGAGCATAATGAACACCATTCTTTACAAGAAAAAAGGATTTGATGGCGTGATTCAAGTGCTACCATTTGGTTGCTTGCCTGAGACGGCGGCAAAACAGATATTGTCCAACGTGAGTGAGGATTACGATATTCCCGTTTTGAGTCTCTCTTTCGATGAACAAACCGGGGAAGCTGGATTTGTAACCCGATTGGAAGCGTTCGTGGATATGATAAGAAGCAGAAGAAACATAAGTAAAAATGATAATAAAAAGGTTGAATATAAAGAAAGCGAAGAAACGGTTATTTCTAAGTGATAGGAGGTAATTCTTATGGCGAAAAAGCTGGCATTGGGTATAGATGTGGGTTCAGTTACCACAAAAGTTGTGTTCATAGACGAAAATGATGAGGTCGTCGAAGGACTTTATTTACGAACAAAAGGAAGCCCTATAATCACGATAAAAAACGGAATGATCGAAGCGTATGACTATATAACCAAAAAATATGGGGATATAGAAGTTATCGCTGTGGGAACAACTGGAAGTGGAAGGCAGCTCGCAGGTGTTATAGTTGGAGCGGATTTGGTGAAGAACGAAATATCCGCTCACGCTTACGCGGCCGTTCACGAAGTTCCAGACGTTTCTACGATCTTCGAAATGGGCGGACAAGATTCCAAGATAATATTCTTAAGAAACGGGGCCGTTGTGGATTTCGCCATGAACACGGTTTGTGCAGCGGGAACTGGATCGTTCCTCGATCATCAAGCTGAAAGGATTGGAGTGCCAATAGAGAAATTCGGAGAGTACGCTTTAAAATCGAAAAGTCCTGTGAGAATAGCGGGAAGGTGTACAGTTTTTGCCGAATCGGATATGATTCACAAACAACAGATGGGTGCGACGCCAGAAGATATAATCGCTGGTCTTTCAGAAAGCTTGGTAAGAAATTATTTAAACAACCTGGCACGTGGAAAGGAGCTCTTGCCGAAGTTCGTTTTCCAGGGAGGAGTCTCTGAGAACATCGGCATAGTAAAAGCGTTTGAAAATGCCGTTGGACATGAAGTTATAGTTCCAAAATACAACAAGATCATGGGTGCGTGGGGAGTGGCCATGCTTGCCAAACGTGAAATAGAGATAACTGGAAGAAAGACGAACTTCAAAGGCTTTAAGGTTACGGAACTTAAGCATGATACGAGAGTTTTCTATTGTGATGGCTGTGCCAATAACTGCGAAGTTTACGAGGTCATAGAAAACGGTGAAACGATCGCATACTGGGGAGACAGATGCGGAAGATGGTCTAACAGAATAACATCTAAGGTGCGGATCAACAAGAAGTAAAAGATGGACTGGAAAAAGCAGGTCGTCTACCAAATTTTTGTAGATAGATTTAAAAGAGGTCCCCATTTTTCACAGAGGGTAACTGAAGGTGTCTACCGCAGAGATGGTGGGGTCGTAAAAGAGTGGAACGAAATACCTTCCAAAGAGGCAAAGGGAATGGAGTTTTTTGGCGGTGACTTGGAAGGAATTGTAGAAGAGCTTAACTACGTAAAATCTATGGGAGTCAATGTTTTGTATTTGACTCCCATTTTTCTTGCCAGTACAAATCACAAATACGACACTCACGACTTCGTGGTGGACACCCAATTTGGGAGTGAAGAGGTTCTCAAAAAGCTCATACGTGAAGCGCATAAAAGGGAAATAGCTGTTTTGTTAGATGGAGTGTTTAACCACGTCGGGGCGGACGGTAAATGGTTTAACCGGGCAAAAAAGTACGGAAACGAAGGAGCTTACAATACCGAAGAATCTGAATATAGAGATTTCTTTTACTTTAAGGAATGGCCAAAGAAGTACAGAGGTTGGTACGATGTCAAATTACTTCCCGAGTTAAACCTTGAAAATGAAAAATTGCGTGAACTGCTTTTCACAGGCGAAAATGCCGTGGTGAAAAGATATCTAAAGCTCGGAATAGACGGTTGGAGATTGGATTGCGCGCACGATCTTGGGCATGAAATAAACAAGTTGATAAGAAAAAGCGCAAAGGATGTTAATCCAAATTCCTATATTGTAGGAGAGATAAGCACCTATCCCAAAGTATGGCTGAAAGACGATGAATTGGACGGTGTGATGAATTACTATTTTGCCAACGTGGTTTTGGGAGGATTAAATGGCATGTACACCCCATTTGTCATGAAGTCAGAGCTCGATCGAATGGTAAAAGAAATTGGCATCGATAAACTTTCCACTTCGTGGAATATGCTTTCTTCTCACGATACTCCACGGTTGAAAAGGCTTTTGAAAGATGAAAAATCAAGAAAGATGGCAGTTGCTTTTCAAATTGCTTACCCCGGTAATCCATTTTTGTATTACGGCGAAGAAAACGGCATGGATGGTGGAGAGGATCCGGATAACAGAAGGCCGATGGTATGGGAAGAAGAAAAATGGGACAAAGATTTCAGAAAGTTCATAATAAAAGCCATGAAATTAAAAACAAGCGAACCATCGCTTGCAAGTGGAAATTACCTGGATTTGCCAATTTCTAATTCTCACGGAATAATTGGATTCGCAAGATATACGGACAATCCTGAAGACACCGTGTTCTTTTTCGCAAATCTTTCTTTCAAAGAGGCAAAAGAAGAAATACCAATACCTCTTTCCTACTTTCTAAGCCACGCCTCTTCTTCAAACCTCCTCGGGAAAGGGGAAGTGCAAGCTAAAATTTCGAGTCTGGAAGTAACTTTGCCAGCACGAAGTTTTATCATTTCAAAACTCGTCCCAAAATTTGAAAATTACAGGATGTACAAGTATCTCAAAGCGAATGACGGTAATTTCTTTTAACGCTTTTTTTCCTTGCTCATGCTTTTACAAAGTTATTTTTATATTTTAAGCAATCATGCAAGTTCTCTTAAAACCATAGCTGAGAATTTCATTCCTAATTTTGTAAGCTTAAGGCGGGGAGAGCATTCCAAAATCTCCCCGCAGAACTTTTTTATTCTTGAAAATGCTTTCTCGAAATTTTCTCCAAATTCCCTTTTCATTTTTTCTATGTCAACACCATCTGAAAGCCTTAAGCCCATAAAGAGGGTTTCACGAGCTTCCTCAAAATCGCTGTTGTTTGATTCGTAAACGGTTGGTCTTTCCCCTTTTCTCACTTTTAAAATATAATCGTTTATCTCTGTGGTATTCACCCAACGCTTGTGTGAAAGATGGCTTCCAGCAGATAAACCAAATCCCACGTAATCTTCGTTTTCCCAGTATTTCAAATTATGTCGACATGGTTTATCTTTTGTCCATGAGCTGATTTCGTATCTTTTATATCCTATTCTTTCCATCTTTTGCGCTATCGTATCGTACATAACCTCAGATTCATCTTCGCTTGGAAGGTGAATCTGCCCTGACTTCATCATGGAATAAAGGGGAACTTCTTCGTGAATTTCCAACTCGTAAAAAGAAACATGAGGAGGATTCAACTCTTCGATTACTTTTAAGTCTTGTTCAACATCCTCAACCTTTTCAAAGGGAAGAGAGTACATGAGATCAACGTTGACGTTTTCAAAGCTTTCACGCAATATGGAATAAGATCTTCTGAATTCGTCGAATGTGTATGGCCTTCCAAGTACCTTCAATATGTCATTTGAAGATGTTTGTAATCCAATACTGGCGCGATTTATTCCTATTTCAAAAAGTTCCTTTACCAATTCGCGCTTCACATCTTCTGGATTGAACTCAAAGGTGGCTTCTTCGACACTCAAGAAAAGGTAACTGGCAAGCTTTTCTATAATTCTTTCGATGTACTTTATTGGCACATGACTTGGAGTTCCGCCACCAAAATAAATGGTTTTAACGTGCTTTCCGCGTAGTTCACCAACGTAAAGATCTATTTCCTTTTCTAAATTTTCAAAGTAATCTTTCATCAACTCTGTATGGGTTGTGGAGGCAAAATCGCAATATATGCACTTTCTAGAACAGAACGGTACATGAACATAAATCGAAATTTCATCTTTCAAGTGAGACGTACACAGCACCCCTGTTGTATCCAAAAGTGATTTCGGTGTTTTCTTGATGGAAGTTCAGTAAAAATGTCGAGCCCAACGCGTTTTTCATGTATCTTATCATCCATCCTCCATTCATGTCGTTTTTGACCGAAGAAAGTCCAAAATCTATACCAATTTTGTCATTGTAACCAATTCCTAAGTCTAAAGAGGCAAAATTCACTGGTAATCCCACGGATGAAAAGATAACTGGATCTCCCAATTCATCTGTGAATAAAAACGAACTTTTCACCTTTCTGAATGAAGCGTCTAACAAACCGAAGTTTTCCATCTGAGTTTGAAAGACAAGCTTTGAGTGTTCCCTTGCGTAAAGCGAAAAGTCCAAAAGTGTTAAGTAAGCTTTACCATTGAACGCAATTCCAAAATTCGGCAAACCGTAATTTCCAGCAACGAATTTTATGTTGTACATGAAAGGAGCGACTGTGTGGGTAAGCTCGTATTTGAAGTAAGCGGCTGGAACGTTTTTTAACAAATTCATTCCCAGCGCTATAGCGTATGTACTCTTTCCAACAATTGGATTTAAAAAACCAATTTTTTCTCTTATAGGTGTTTCACTTATGTATCCCCCCGCCACGCCAAATCCGGAAGTTCCTATTATCGCCATGAAATACACATTTCCCCACTTTTGGGAATATGTTGAAGACCAATCTAAGTTGTTAAGCAAAAAATGAGTTGAAGCCAGTGTAAACGTGGTTACCAAGGAAAGAACGATAAAAAGCACAATTAACTTTTTCAAGATATTGACAAACCCCCTTTCGAAATGGTAATATTTTAGAGCTCTGGGAGATCGTCTAACGGCAGGACGGCGGACTCTGGATTCGCTAATGGAGGTTCGAATCCTCCTCTCCCAGCCAGAAGCCAAGCGTAGACTTGGCTTCTTCTTTTTGAATTATAGCACTTTTTCAGGTTCCTTCTTTCTTCTTATTGCCTTTCATATGATTCAGGGACTCAAAAAAGACCACTATAAATCCAATTGCTAATGGTATGAAATAAGTTAGAGTTCTCCATTCAAGGGTAACGGTTCCCAAATACTGGCGAGGAACAATTGGAGAAAAGAAAAGATAAAAGCCTCCCTCCGCGACTCCGGAAGCGCCCGGAGTTGGAGAAAAATATATGATCATCGTTGCAAGTGATTGAACGGAGATAACATCTAATAGAGAAGAGAGTGTATTTTTTAACACGCCTAACGAGACTATCGCACTGTAAACCGTCACAAAGTCCAAAAAGTTTGACAATAATCCTAAAGAAAAGGTGGATAGTAAAAGAACAGGATCTTTGCTCAAAATTTTGGCACTCTGGGCGTATTGAACTATTTCATTGTCGACTTTTTCCAGTAAAGTGTCTATTTTAGGCCTTAATTTTTTACTGAATCTGAATAAAGACACTACCCATTTAAAGAGGGCAAATATTTTGTTGTACACTCTTTTGCTTAAGCTAAGGGTTATTAAAAATACGATCATGGCGGTTGAAATGCCAAACCCTATAAATGCCAGCGAAACAACGGCGGGAACTTTATGCATGAGATGCAAAGCTATTGGAAGACCTATTATGGCCATGACTTCAAGCGCGCTTTGTTTGACGATGAACCTTAAAACCATTACCGATGTGGAAACACCAACTGATATCCCTGATTTTCCCATATAAACGAGCTGCATGGGCTGCCCTCCAGAATAAGAAGGCGTTATCATTCCGAAAAAAGCTCCTATGATAGTTGTTTTAAATGATTTAAAAAAGCTGAAGTGCTCTTTTGATCCTTTCTTTGTTAAGAAATAGATGACTCCCGCATCTGCTGCCCACGACCCCAACAGGGAGAGCAATCCTATCGTTCCCCAACATTCATGAAAGAAAAATTGGTATATCTTTTGCCAATCTATTCCTCCTCCAAAGGAGTTCAACAGATAAATTGTTATGGCTGAGACAATCACCACGGAAACTATGTACACGACAAATTTCTTCAATTTCTATCACCTTTTAATATTTTTTTCAGAGCTTCAAGTTCATCGATGTTTTCATCTAATTTTAGCCTTAAAATTTCTTTTATAGCCTCTCCAACAGCCCTCCCTTTGAAACCGTAACTTTTTAAAATGTCTCCATTCACTTTTTCCAATTTGCTTTCTTTGTACTTTTTCAGGAATAGAAAAACTTTTTCTCTTACCTTTTCACTTTCATAGGCAAGGATAGGTAAAGCCTCTTTTTGAACCTTTTCCAGCGCGAAAAAGATGGAGGAAGGGCGATCGGATTTTTCTATTTCTTTTAATAAGTTTGAACTGTAAAGCTTTTCAAAGACATCCAAAAATTTCTTTGGAATTCCGTATTTTTCAAAAATCTCCTCTAAAACTTTCCTTTTGCACGGTTTCAACAGGAGCAAAATTATAGAATAAAATGTGTTTAAATTTTCTTCCATTTTTCTCACAATTTCGAAATATCTGTGGAAATCCACCTTTCTTTTACATGGAAAAATGTCAAATATTCCGTATTTTTGGAATTTTTCAAAGATTTTTTCTGGAAAGGCGACGTTTAGACTTTTTTCCAATTCATTTCTTATCCTTTTTTCGCTTAGAACGTTAAGATATTTCTTTTTGACTGCGTCCTTCAAAAGTAAATCCGTTTTTTCTTCCAAAGTGTATCCAAAGCGTGCTGCGTACCTTAAGGCTCTTAATATTCTAGTTGGATCTTCTATAAAACTCATGCTGTGCAGTACTCTTATTTTTTTGTTTTTTAGATCCTTTCTTCCACCAAAAAAGTCTATGAGGGTACCAAAGTCATTTGGATTTAGCGCAATGGCCATCGCATTTATCGTGAAATCTCTTCTGTAAAGATCCTTTCTCAAATTAGAGGATTCAACTTTTGGCAAAGCCCCTGGGTTTTCGTAGTACTCTGTTCTTGCCGTTGCCACATCCAAAGATATTCCGTCTACAAAAAGGGTGGCAGTCTTGAATTCATCGTGCAAGCGCAGACGCACTTTTTTTTGCTTCGCAAATTCCCTTACAAATTCGATTCCGTTTCCTTCTACGACAATATCAACATCCAAGCTCTCTTTTCCCATCAGAAAGTCCCTGACGAATCCTCCCACACTGTAAGCCTTTTCATTTCTTTTATTGGCAAATTGCCCTATTTCTTCAAGTAAAGAAAAAAGAAAAGGAGAAATCTTTTCCTTCATTTCTTCAGAAACATCAAACGTTAACTCGCTTTTCTCGCCGAGGGAAACAACGGCTCTAACGAGATCTCTACGCGTTACTATGCCCACGGGTTGCGTTTTTTCATTCACAACGATTATCCTTCCAACGTCGTGACTTGCCATCAGCTCGCCTATTTCATCCAAAGTAGAATTTTCTTTCACCATCACCGGTGGAATGCTCATCACAAGTTGCAAATCTTCAATGCCAGCTTTCAAGGCCCTTTCAACATCTTTTTTTGTTACCACTCCCACGCATTTTCCATTTTTATCTGTTACCGGAAATCCACTGAAACCCGTACGCCTTATGATTTCCATGATTTCAGAAACATTTTCGCTTAACTTAACGCTTTTAACCGGCCTTGTCATGATTTCATTTGCCAATCTTGAATTCTTCGTTGTGGATATTTGAACTGATATTCCCTCTAAACTTCCGCCGTGTTCCGCGCAAAAATAGAAAGCTTCCAAATCTAACAATGACGTTTTTAAATCCGTAAAAGCTTTTGTTGCCAAATAAATGGCCCATGTAAAAAGGCGTGCGTCTTCGTAATTGGGAATGATCTTCTTTCTTTTCATTTCAAGTACAAAAGTTGAGGTACATGAAAGACTTTTGCATTTAAATGTAGTGGGCATTCCTTCTTTAATAATTTTCGTTTCTTTGAATTGAGGAAAACTTTTCAACAAACGATTTGCTTCACCAACTAAGAAAATTGAAGCGCTAGGATTAAGTCTTTTGTAAGCGATACCACTGCCTAAGCCATCAATCGTGGCTGGAAAAAGTTTCTTCAAAATTCACACCGCCTAAAGATACAATGAATTTTTCAACTTTGTCGTCCACAACGTAAAAATTGGAACTTACCTTTTTCATATCCGAAGCTCCAAACCTTTTAACACCCTTGTACTTTTTTGCAAAGTCCATCGAAAGCTTTTCTTCTATTCTTTTGTTGAAAAAAACGTACACTTTTTTCACTTCAACTTCCGGTAAAGAGGTAAGATAATCCAGATGCCAATGGATCTTTTTTTGTTTTTTGACGTGTCTTTCTATCCTTTTGCTCAAAGAATTCATTGCCGATCCTATGTAAGCGTAAATTCCTTTCTTGAAATCAATTGAACCGAGTGATCCAACTTTTACTTTAATTGGCTTTGAAATTTCAACGATTAAAATATAAGTTCCCTTATCCTTTTCCATATCTCACAAAGACGTAAAGTGTGGAAATGACAATGCTTAGGCCGAGTACAACCACGCCGTACTTCAAGAACTTTGCGAAGCTTATTTCCTTTTTGTACGAACGCTTTAAAAGTGCAAGGGCGACAACGTTGGCTGAAGCTCCAACTACAGTACCGTTTCCACCAAGACATGCCCCCAAGCTCAACGACCACCATAATGGATTTAAATTGGCGTAAATTTTTGGATCCAGAGAACGCATGGATTTTATCACGGGTATCAAAGTGGCGGTCAATGGAACGTTATCTATAATTGAAGAGAGAACAGCTGAAAAAGAAATTATGATCGCCTCCATGAGAACGTAAGAATTACGGGAAAGTAAGATCATTATCTTGGCCAATTCATTCAATACACCTGTATCACCGAGCGCACCAACCATGACGAAAAGTCCAAGAAAAAACGTTAGAGTTGACCAATCAACTTTTTTTAAAATGTAGTCTACTTTTTTTCTTTCCATAAAAAGTATGGAAGTAAAACCGGCTGCCATGGCAATGGCGGAATTCTCTATACGTGTCACGCTTTGAAGGAGGAACATGGTTACAGTGGCGATGAAAAAAACTATTGAGAGCTTGAAATCTCGTGGATTACTTATCGAAGATTTTGGATCAAGACTGTCTATTACTTTTTTATCAATCTTTTTAGAAAAAGCGTTTCTAAAAAACAAAATCAAAGCGAGATCGGATAAGAACAGCATGATGATGGCCACTGGGCCTGTATTCAAAAGGAATTGTACAAAATCGAGATGCGCCTCCGATCCTATCATTATATTGGGAGGATCACCTATTAGCGTCATTGTGCCGCCAATATTCGAAGCGAAGATCTCACCTATAACGAATGGAATTGGATCCATCTGAAGGGGCTCTGTAATGGCAAAGGTCAGTGGCATGGCCACGAGTATTGTTGTCACGTTGTCTAAAAAGCCTGACATTATGGCGACAAAAAGAGTTAACATAATAAAAAGCTTTTTAGAGGACGCTCCCGAGTGTTGTGCAACTTTTATTCCTATGTATTGAAAAAGGCCACTCTCTTCTAAAACGCTCACAAAAGTCATCATGCCCAGCAACAAAAATATGGTATTGAAATCTATGTAAGTCGCCCAGACTTTTTCAGTTTCTTCAAAGAGCCCAAAGAAGATCATCGTTGTGGCTCCCAAAATAGCCACGATAGTTTTATTAACCTTCTCGGTGGCTATGAAAAAGTAAGATATTGAAAATATTACAAGGGCGGCTACGCCGGAAATGTTCATATCTTTACCTCTACGCTGTCACCATCTTTCAGAACGTCCTCCAATTTTGCTTGAGATCCATTCAACATTATCTTGAGGCCATTTGGGTTAAAATGAAGGTGCTCAAAAAGATCCGATATCTTTAAAGCCATCGTCACCACCTTTATTTCATCTCCACATTTCATTTCTTCGTCTTCGGAAACGATTTTTCCATTCAACGTGGTTTTCATTGGCGATTCAAGTTCAATCTTCTTTGAATTCAAATCAACCGCGATCTTCCCTATTTTCAAATTCTTTACTATTTCGCCAACAGTCACGTTTTTAGCGCGTAAACTTACACGTTGGCCATCTTCTATTTTCTCTAAAGGCTTTCCACTTTCGTCTATCATTTCAAAATTCCTTATTTCGTGTTCCTTTCCATTAACAATTACACGGCAATTCCTTTCAAGGACGTGCATGGCTTCGTCTAAAGAGATGTAATTTTCGTATTCTATCATGTCTCCATCTTCAATCTCATCTTCTGGTGAAGCATCGTGACCATTTTTCTTTACTTTTGGAAAAACTTCGTACTCTTTCTCAGATATGTAAAATTTCAAAGGTTTAACCACGTCTTTTATTTTAACAACCACTTCTTTGCCATCGTGTGGCGTTATTTCCACTACATCTCCATCGTTTAATTTGGAATGGAGAGAAGCGGCTTTTCCGTTTATTGTAACTTCAGGCTCCGGCATGTTACCACTTTTGACCACAACTTTTCCGTTCACTTCGTATGTAATGCCCGCAGAGGGTTTTCCAATCATTTCTTTCACGTCGAATCCGGCCTGCATTAAGGCTTGAAAGATGTCCTCTTGCCCGGTAAGGTTCATAAGTTGAATGACTTTGGAGTTGATCGTAACTTTTTTGAATATCTTTGAAATGTCGTTCCTTGCAGAGTAAGCAATTCCAACGGGCGTAACGAATTCGCTTCCAACGACGTTTCCGGTCTTGTCCACGACGTAAGAGATGTTTTCAATTCCCCTCAAAGCGACTCTTTCCACGGGAAGTGAGAGCTTATTTGCCACGCTTTCGGCAAACAGCGGCACCTTGGCTCCTCCGCCAACAATAACGACGGCGGCGGGAGTAGCTCCATTCAAATCGAAAATTGCCTTGGCTATTTCGTCGGTTATGTTATCTATAACTGGTGTTATAACTTCCATAAGATCGTTAAGCGATATGTTCACCGGCATTCCGAGAATGTTGTTGACGTTTGGAATGTTCCCACTGGCAATGGAACGTTTAACTCTTTCACCGTCTTCAAAGGAAAGAAGGTATTTATCGCAAATTTTATCCGTTATTTCGTCCCCTGCCATTGGGATCATACCGTAAGCCATTATTGTTCCATCTTTGCTTATCGCTATATCTGACGTGCCGGCTCCCACATCTATCAAGGCTATGTTTAATCTTCGTAAATCCGGAGGAACTACGAGATTCATCGCGGCCATAGGTTCAAGTGTCAAAAAATTCAGTGATAGATTCGCCTTTTCCACAACTGAAAAAAGCGCTTCAACCACTCGCTGTGGCAAAAAAGCCGCTATTAAACTTACACTGGACTCTTCTCCATACTGTCCAACGAGATTTCTCACTCTCTCGCCGTCAACGAGGTATTCCAAAACAGAGTAGCCAACGCAATAATCCTTTGAATGTCCGTTTTTTCTTACCGCATCTGAAATGGCATCGAATTCGAGGTTTCTTACGAAATCTTCGTCTATCTTTGAAGGAGGAATACTTTTAGAAGCGCTTCCAACAACCGTTTTAAGAAACCTTCCGGCAACGGCGGTAGAAACAGTTGAAAATTCCGTTTGATTCCTTTCTTCTAACGTTTTTCTCACGCGTTGAACGGCTTTGGCCACTTTTGGAACGTCGTTTATCTGTCCGTCAAGCATGGCCCTTTCTTCATGTTCAACAACTTCAAAGTCGAGTATTTCGATTCCCTTTTCTGTTTCCTGAGCCACAATTCCAATGACAGTTCTAGTTCCTATGTCAAGCGCAAAAAGCATAAGTTTTATTCACCACCTATAACGGTAACTCCCGTACCGCCTTCTTCTTTTTTTCCAATTCTAAAAGGTACTTTCTTCATTCTTAAAAATTCCCATATTCCATTTGCCAATCTGCCAGTTCCTTTTCCGTGAATTATGTAGCCAATCGTTCTAAATTTTAACACACGATCTGAAAACTCTTCCACAATTGGCAAAGCGTCTTCGACTGTCATTCCTCTGAGATCTATCTCTCTTGAGAAATTCTCGTAGGTTTCGTAAAAGTACTCCTTTTTATTGCTTTCTTTCAAAGGCGCTTCCAATGACAATTCAACATTTTTCAGTTCAACTTCTACTTGCATCGTCTCTGTTTCCACTATGGCCTTTTTCTTTTCTCCGTTTATCTTGATAACGGTGCCTTTTACATTAGTTCCACGAATTTTCACGTACGAACCCACTTTTATTTCTTCCAAATGTGAATCATTTTCGCTTTTTACACTCGTCAGTTCCTTTATTTTCTTTTTTAGTTCGATCAACCTTTTATTTTGCTGGCGCAATTCTTCCGTATTCCTTGATCTTTTTAAAAGGTGAATGGCTTTTTCTATCTCTTTCGACGTTTCCGTTATATTTCGAGATATAGATTGGAGTTTTTCATCGAGTTCTTCAATTCGCTTTTCTTTCAAAACTTCTATCTTTTCGTTAATTTTTTCTTCTTTTGCTTTTAGCATTCTTTCTTTTTCCAACAACTTTTCATTTTTGTTTTCGTACTCTTGAATCATATTCTGGATCTTTTCAATCAGCAAATCCACCTTCGATAGTTCACCTTTTCTGTTTTTTTCGAAAGCTTCTACCAATTCATTTGAAACTTTCATCTTTTTTATTATTTCTAAGGCGTGACTTTTGCCGGGCATGTCCATGTGAATTTTGTAGGTAGGAGTTAAGGTGTTCAAATCAAAACCTACAGAGGCGTTTTTCACCCTTTCGTCTTGTAAGGCGAATGTTTTCAATTCTGGAAGGTGAGTTGTTACCAAAACACGGGCATTTTTTCTTAAAAGCAATTCCAAAACACTTTTGGCAAAAGCCACTCCTTCCGTTGGCTCCGTTCCGTCACCCATTTCATCTATCAACACTAGAGTTTTTTCATTGGCTTGTTTACATATTTCGTCTTCTCTTTTAACTTTAGCTGAAAAAGTACTGAGCTCGTTTTTTATTGATTGATCGTCTCCTATATCCGAAAATACGGATTTGAATACCGTCATTTCAGTTCCAACTCCACTTGGAATTGGTATCCCCATCAACGTCATGAGGGCAAAAGTACCGACGGTTTTAAGTGTGGCCGTTTTTCCACCTGTATTTGGACCGCTTATCACAACGGCTTTGGTTTTTTCATCCATTTCAAAGTTTATCGCCACAACTTTTTGTGGAGAAATAAGTGGGTTCCTACCGTTGACTATTTTTATCTTTCCATCGGTTCTCAATTTTGGGATTACACAATCGTTTTCACGCGCGTACCTAGCCCTTGCACACAGGGCATCAAATAGTTCCAAAGTCTCCGTAAGAGATTTGAGTGAATTGTACTTTTCCATCAGAAATTTCGTCATGCTGGAAAGTATTCTGGAAATTTCCACTCTTTCTTGAGAACGCGCCAATATCAGAGAGTCGTTTAATCCTATTAGTTCTTCTGGTTCAACGTAATAAGTAGAAAGTGTTGAAGATTGGGCGTGTACAATTCCCTTAACCATTCCTCTTTTTGAAGCTTTTACTGGTAAAACATACCTTTCGTGGCGTTGAACTACCAATGCTTCAGAAACGTATCCTTTGTTTACACCTTCAAAAAGTAGGCTCTTGGTTTTTTCATTGAGCTGCCTTTCCAAGCTTTTGATTTTCCTTCGAATTTTCAAAAGCTGGGCACTGGCATTGTCTTTCAACTTTCCATCACTGGTGAATGTTTTTTCAAACATTGTGATAAACCCTTCAGGCGGGATTAGTTTCATTGAAAGCTCGTTTAATTTACTTTGAGAAAGCAATTGGGACAATCTTTTAGATACCTTGAAAAGCTCAAAAAAGTCGTGCAGTTCTTTTTGATCGAGTATTCTTCCGGTTTTTGCCAATTCAAGGTGCTTTCTCACGTCCTCAACGTTGTAAAATACATCTGAGATTTCATCGATTCTTTCAAGCACGTCTTCAACCTTGTCAAACGTGTCTTGGACGTCTTCAACCTCTTTAAAGGTCGTAAAGTAAGCCCTCCCATAAGCGGAGAAGGCTTTTTTTCTTACCATTTCGAGAATTGAATCAAATTCCAATTCTTGAAGTGTTTTGTAATCTACATTCACGCCTTTTTCACACACCTTTTGTGAAGTCATAAGTTAAAGATATATAAAATGGGCTTATAGAATCACCATACTTAAAGGCATCTTTAAAAACGTAGGAAAGATCAAGGGTGAAATCGTAGTACGAAATTCTCATTCCGAAGCTCAATTCCTTTGAAAAGGATTTGGAAAGTGTCATTTTATATCCGGCCAAAGCTTGGAGAAAATCGGTTATGGGGAATATCGTTCCAATCCCAAATTCTTTTGAGCTTAAGTTCAGGTACGAACTGGCTGTGAATTTAGAACCGAAATACGCCGCCCCCATCACGAATTCTGGAGAGTACCCTTCAACTTCAACAGGGCTTGAGTTCCACGTGATGCTTGCAAAAAGATTCTTCGCCGTCAAAGAAAAATTCACATTGTCAAATTTTAAAATCGTTCCAATATCCAAAGAATGTCCTTTTCTTATATCACTCCCATTCCACGCATTTAACTCTGCGCCGAGGGAATAGTTTTGAAATTTGTAAGCCCCACCAAATGTCAATTTGTATTGATTGTACAGCTCTTCGTCCGTTGGATAAGTGTATTGAATGGATGCCCCAAAAGAAAAACGTTTTACCTTAAAAGTCGTACTCAAAAATTCGTTTCGTATGACACCTAAAAAATGTTCGGTATGCGAAAAAAAGGCTTCGTCTTTGCCATTCGCCATGCCCGCTGGATTGTATGTTATACATTGGGCTCCTTCGTAGAGAGGGTAAATCGCTCCTCCTATTGCCCTGGAAAAGGTGGAAGGTTCGTTGAATTCGTTCAAAGTGTAAGAAAAAGAAATCACTCCAATGAGTAAAATGGACGCCAAAATCACAATTTTTTTCATGTTCATCATCTCCCGCTATTTGACGATCGAAAATGATTCAATTTGCTTGTCACTTATTTCATTTGGCGAGCTTCCAACGCTAACAATGGCGACGTACAATCCATTTGGAAGTGTGCTGGTGTCTAGAGTGTATATGAGATTTCCCAAGTTCTTGATTGCTTTTCCGCTTTGAATATCGACAACACTTGATCTCATGTCGTATATTTCGAGCTTGTAATAACAGTCTTTGTCTACAGAAATGAAAAATTGAACCGTTTTTCCCAAAGCTTTTCGAGGCATTATCACAAATGAGTTTATCTTTGGAGTTGAAGAGGAAGAAACATTTGGAGAAATTCCAACGGCGTAAGTTCCAGCATCTTCTTTAAAAGAGACCATGCCTTCTCCGGGAATTACAATTGGGGTCGCGCTGTCGCTTATCCATTTTCCATTTTCTTCTTTGTAAATTTTCAGTTTATCGTAAAATCCGTTAACCATCGCAATGTTTATTCGAAGATGATAGATGAATTTTTTTACTGGTGTGGCGCTACTGGCAACGGTAACCACATCTGAAACTGGCATAAAAGAGTTGTAAGCGCTGTAGTAACTCAGATTTTCTTCGTTGCCTTCGTAAAATAGCGCAATCACACTTGTGGATGAAAAGGTGTCTTTTGTGATGGTAAGCCACCCTTCATCATCGAAAGAAAGATCTGCCATTTCACTATTTGCAACGTATCTATTTACGGTTTTAGATAGCACGTAGTTTACATCACAAAAAGTTGCGTAGAAAGTTAAAGGACCGGCAATTTTGGAGTAGTTGTAAAAAGCGGTCCATGTTGAAGGAGAAGGATGAATGATACTTAACTTCTTTTTATTTTTACCATCTTCCGCGTAAATTGTGGGCGTACTTTGGGATATAACTTTTACAACCGCATCATTTTTTCCAATGTTTAAGCTCATTTTTTTGAAAGAAGAAAGCGCTTCAACTTTTATTTTTGGGAAGAAGTAAAACGTCTTGACTTCATTTTGATAAATGTAATTTATCTTTACAGTTGAAAGATCATATTCTCCGGCGTTGCTCAGCCTTAAAGTTGAAGAAAAATGAGTGTTGTTTGATGGAAGATAGTACGAAAAAGTTTTTTGCCCTCCTTGTGGCAAATGCCACATAACGGTAACGTTTTTAACGGTGATTCCGGAGTGAAAAATTGAGAAATCAAAGTTCACATCGCTACCCACACTTGCGCGAGTGCTGGAGATGGAGATTGGAGAAACCACCAGGCCATCCGGGCCTTCTAAAATCCGTGCCAATAAAAGTTTTTTCATGTTTTCTCGCGGATCATTTGTAACTGTGTATGCATCAAAGGTATAAATTTGACCTGGAACAAGAGAAGCGTTTACGGTTATCTTCAATTCACGCGCTTGACCGCTTTCTATCTCTCCTTTTGAAGGAGAGATTTTTAATTCGCTTGGAGACGAATAAGTTGTAAATTTCAACACTTCGCTTCCAATATTCTTAATAGAAACTTCAGCCGTGGCAGCGCTATTGGTTATAAAATTATCGTAAATCACAGTTGAATTCACACTTGCAGCTGGAATATTCGTTGTGAAAGTTGCGATGTTTGAAACAATTTCAGTAGATGTGGAATTAAGAAATATTTCTGCCAAAGCTTTGTAGTCTTTTGGACTTTTCGATGTCACGTAATTCCATATGTAATTTTTTCCTGAAATCACCGGATTGTAAAGCGTGATCGTTGAAGAATTATCAAGGAGTTTAATAACCACGTATTTCATATCTTGCGTTGAAGAAAGAGTTGCCACAAGTTTTACATTTTCACCGGGTAACAGATAAGCTGGCGTTACGGATAGCGTAACAAGTGGAAAGGGAAAAGATATAACACACGTTAAAATGAATAAAGAGGTGAGAATTGCTCTTTTCATTGTATATCCCCCCTTAAGTTATTTCTCTTAGAAAATCAACCTTTACCTTTTTTACAGAGGTGTTGTCTGGCAAATAGTTCCACATGCTGTCCAAAGAAATTCCCTTAACGTAAATTATAAATGTAGAAATTGCTATACCATGAGAGACAACTATTATATCTCCATACTTTTCGGAGAATTCTTGAATTGCGCTTACCATCCTTTCCTGCACTTCTTTCAACGTTTCAGAGCCTTCAATTTTCCATTTTGAAGGTGTTTTTTCCCAAATTTCAGAGGACGGCTGCTTCATCACTTCTTCAAAGCTCTTCCCCTCCCACAGGCCTAATTTCATTTCTCGCAATCTTTCGTCCAATGCGATTGGAATTTTGCATTCTTTAGATATTATGCAAGCCGTTTCTTTTGCCCTTTTCAAATCGCTTGAAATTATCAGATTGGCTTTATATCTTTTCAACTCCATTGCCACTTCTTTTGCTTGCCTTTTGCCGGTTTCGTTAAGTGGTGTGTCGCTTTGCCCTTGAACTATGTGGTGAAGGTTTGCATCAGTCTGGCCGTGTCTGACTAAAAATATTTGAGGGATCGTGAAGCACCTCCTCTTTGGCTTTTCTTTAGTACTTTAAACATTATAGCATTATGCTTTTTCAATTCGAAGGCAAGTACCAACAAAAGGATTAAATGTTAAAATAGGTCCAAAATGGAAGGGGTGATGTTTTCTTGAGTTTTTACAAAACAAAAATTGGAATAGTGGGGGCAACTGGGGAAGTTGGCAGAACCATCTTAAAAGTTTTAGAGGAAAGAAGATACGATTTCGCTGAGTTAAGACTTTTTGCTTCGAAAAAATCTGCAGGAAAGGCGCTGAAATATAGAGAAAAAAATTACACCGTAGAAGAGTTAACAGAAGATTCTATGAAAGAGGGGTTTGATTTTCTCTTGTTTTCGGCTGGAAAAAGCGTTTCAAAGAAATTCGCTCCAATTGCCGCCAAACATGGCTCAACGGTGATAGACAACTCATCCGCTTTTAGGATGGATGAAAAGATTCCTTTGGTAGTACCTGAAATAAATTCTAATGTTTTAAATGGATACGGTGGTATAATCGCGAACCCAAATTGTTCAACAATCCAAATGGTATTGGTGTTAAATCCAATTTTACGGGAATTTGGAATAAAGCGGGTTGTTGTGACAACGCTACAAGCAGTTTCTGGGAGTGGACATAAGGGAATTGTCGAATTAGAAGAGGAGTTAAAGGATGAAAGTTACGAGCCGGGGATTTATCCCAAAAGGATAGCCAACAATTGTCTTCCTCACATAGGAGATATTTTGGAAAATGGCTTCAGCGAGGAAGAAATGAAAATGGTAAATGAAACGCGAAAGATAATGGAGTGCGATTGTGACGTTGAAGCAACAACCGTAAGGGTTCCCGTTATTTACGGACACAGTGAGAGCGTGTACGTGCAATTAGAAAAGAAAGCAAGCCTAAAAGAGATAAAAGAAGTTCTTTCGAAAGCTCCAGACGTCGAGATTTGGGAAGATTATCCTACTCCCATAGAGGTAAGAGGAAGCGACAAATCTCATGTTGGAAGAATAAGGGTTTCTCATGACGGAAGGGCCATCCTCTTTTGGAATGTGGCGGATAACGTGCGAGTTGGCGCGGCAACTAACGCTGTGAGAATACTGGAAAAACTTTTGAACAATTCGTGATAATGGCGGGTTTATGTGATATAATTTTTTCAAGCTATATAAATTCGAAGGGAGGAAACTTCTGGTTTTTTGTCAGAAGGAAAGCATGGTAAAAGTAGGTCAGATTGTCGAAGGAACTGTGACTTCGATAAAGAATTTCGGCGTTTTTGTTAAACTCGAAGAAGGTGTTGACGGTTTAGTGCACATCTCGAAGGTGGCAAATGGTTACATAAAAGATGCGAATGATTATCTTAGTGTTGGGCAAAAAGTGAAAGTTAAAGTGCTCAAAGTCGGCAATGATGGAAAGATAGACCTTTCCATAAAAGACGCCGGTGAAGTTTTGGAAAAGAAAGAAACTTCTTCTGTTCACACTTCAAAGGAGCACAAAGGGGGGAGAAGCGAAAAGCAAGAAGATAGCCAAAGTGATTTCGAGAAGAAAATGTCGAAATTTTTGAAAGACAGTCAACAAAAATCAGGCGATCTAAAGCGGAGAGCTGAAAGGTATCGCTGATTTATTCATAGAGCAAACTGCGAGGGCTTGAAAAAAGGTAAAAGCCCTCGCCTTTTGTTTTCTCACATTTGTTGATAAGCTCTAATCCGTAAAAAGTGGAGCCAGATCCTGTCATCGCCACAAGATCACACGAAGAAAGGGCAGCATTTGCCTTTTTCACGAGGAGAGGATCTTGACGTTTAACTAATTCTTCAAAAACGTTGTACGAATTGAAACGTGCTTCGTTCATTTTTTTGTTTTTTAACGCGTTGTACAACTGTAAAGGGTCGCCCATCTTTTGAAAAAGCCCGTTTTCGTCTATTTCATGGTACATTTGCGGCGTTGAAAAGCCCTTTGTAGGAAAGTAAAAATACCCTTTGAGGCTTAATGGAGGCAATTCCCTTATCTTTTCTCCCTTTCCTTCAACGAGGGCACATCCGCCTTTTACGAAAAATGGTACATCGCTTCCCACCTTTTGAGCCATTTTCATAAATAGGTTCATTTTTGAGTATTTTTTACATAGATACCACAAAACCGCAGCCGCATCACTGCTTGCACCACCTAGACCGCCTTTCATGGGAATGTTTTTTTTTAATTTTATACCGATTTTCACTTTTAGACCGGTTTCTTCTTCGAAAATTCTTAAAGCTTTGTAGATGGTGTTCGTTTCGTCCCATTTTAAGTTTTCGTTGCATGTGAAGTGCTCTTCTCCTTCAACTATTTCAATGTTATCGTGCAGCGAAACGTTGTGCATGAGGCTCAATATGTTATGGTAACCGTCTTCTCTTTTTGAAACAACGGCAAGGTATAAATTTACCTTCGCATACGCGTATAAGATCATATTTTTTCCATCCCTTCCTACAGGAATTTTACCATTAAATATCCAATAAAAGCGCTCACAACGAAGTACGGAAAAGAATATTTGTGGAAAGTAAGGTACATTCCCTTTTCTTTTTTCATTCTTAAAGCGATTAAATTTGCGAGCGAACCAATGATCAATCCATTTCCACCAATGTTAACCCCGTAAATTATAGCGAGATACGAGGATGAAAAATTTGAAACGAAAATTGCGGCTGGAACGTTGCTAATTATCTGAGATGATATTAAAGAGAGTAAGAAGGTTTTTGAGGGTGTAAAAGGAGAAAAGAGCTTAATTAAAAGTACGATCAATGGAATTTTGGTGATGAAATATATATTCACAAACATGAGTACGAAAATCGCCAACAAGAACCAATCGACTTTTTTCAACATATCTTTTCTGACAAAAAAATAAAAGGCGTAAATGGGAGCGATGAAGAAAGCTTCCATGTGAAATTGCATGATCATCACGTACAGAATAAGTATGATTATAGAAACCATTCCAAGTTTGTAGTTAACTTGGAAGCTTTTAGTGTCGTATTCTAAAAGTAATGGTTTCCTTTTGAAGATAAACAAGGCGAAAAGTAAAAGCAAGCTTACCATAAAGATTTCAAGTGGCAAAGAACCTACAATGAAATTAGTAAAATCCGTGTTCCACATATGCCAGAGAAAAAGATTTTGAGGGTTACCTATTGGGCTTACAGTCGAACCCACATTTACACTTAAAGCTTCAAACACGATCAATTTGCTCACATCATTTTTAAAAAACTTCTTCAGGCTCAGTGTGATTGGCACCACAATAAAGAGTGTTATGTCGTTTGTTAAAAACATTGAAAGTATTATAGAAAGAAGTATAATGGACATTGCTAAAGTTCTTTCCGTATGTACGTGCTCTAAAATCTTTGAAGAAATTTTGTCAAAGAAAGAACTTTCTTTTATAGAAACTGTTATCACAAGTAGTCCAGCTAGCGCTTCGATGGTGTTCCAATCAACGGATTTGAATGCCTTAAGAAAATTGTAAGGCATAAAAAAAGTTAGAATAATCATCAAAAAAAAGAGAATAAAAAAAAGTTTTTCACTTTTCAAAATGCTTAAAACAAGCGATTTTCCCATTTTTATCCTGCCCTTGATAAGTAAGGTACTTTTATTCGCCCATGTTGTGCATGAACATTACGAAGAACAATTTTAGTCATGCCAAACGGATTTGCTTATATGTTATGACAAGTATTTCTGAAATGAAATTCAATCCCTTATCCAAACACTTTGTAACATTGACACACGCTTTTAGTTATCCATATTTTAACCCAAAAATCATTTTGTGACGAAGTTAACATAGACAATTAAAAGTTATTTTATAATTTTGAAAGAATAGAGGCATAAAATTGATTGTGAGCATATGACCAAAACAAAGGAGGAAAAATGGCAAGGCCAAAAAAATACAGGATAGTTGAATATTCTTTAAAGCCAACCATTTTTAAACCAAATAGAAAAAGTTCAGCCCAAGTTGAGCTCACAATAGATGAACTAGAGGCTATAAGGCTTGCGGACCTTGAAGGAATGTATCAAGAAGATGCAGCGGAGATAATGGGAGTCTCGCGTCAGACGTTTGGAAGGATCGTCAGGTCGGCACACAGGAAAATAGCCGATGCGCTTGTGAACATAAAAGAGATTAGAACGGGAAAATTTGATGAAAAATGCCGAAAAATTAAACTCATGAAATGTGAAAGCTGCGGTAAAATATGGAAAGTTCCCGAAAATTATGAAGGAAATGAATGCCCTGAATGCCACGCGAAAAATGTTCATGTTCTTAAGATAGAAGATTGAAAGTGTAAAAAAGGAGGAATCATAGTATGAAATTCGAAAAACTATTTTCACCAATCAGGGTGGGAAGCTTAACGTTGAGAAACAGAATAATTTTTCCACCGATTTCAACGAATCTTGCAAGCGTAAGTGGAGAGGTAACGGACAAACTCATATACCACTATGCAAGAAGGGCAAAAGGTGGTGCTGCACTCATAACACTTGAAAACGCGTGCATAGATTATCCAGCAACGATGGAGGGAGCAACACAGCCACGATTTGATGACAAAAGATTTGTACCTGGCCTGAGTCATTTGGTAGAAGAGATACATAAGTACGGTGCTCTTGCTTTTGTAGAACTTACCCATCAAGGGCTTTTCGCATCTCATTTGCCGGCAATAGCCCCATCCGATGTACCTTTGAGGCTAGATGGGAAACACCCACATGTGCTGAATAAAGAGGAAATAGAGAAAGTTGCCGACAAGTTCGCACAAGCAGCTTTAATTGCAAAAAAGGCCGGATTTGATGGTGTTGAAATAGAGGCGGCTCACGGTTTGCTGGTAAACGAATTTCTTTCACCAGTCGCAAACAAAAGAACAGATGAATACGGTGGAAGCGTTGAAAATCGCACAAGATTTGCAAAGCTCATAATAGATAAAATAAAGGCTCTTTGCGGGTCGAATTATACCGTTACCGCAAGACTTGGCGTTATCGATTATGTGGACGGTGGCATTACACCCGAAAAAGATGGAGTGGAAATAGCGAAAAAATTTGAAGAATACGGATATGCCGCTTTACACGCGGATGTTGGATTTGGAAACAAAGAAAAAAGATTGGAACCGATGGCTTATCCACAGGCCTGGCGTTCTAACTTCGCAAAAATTTTGAAAGACAATGGAGTAAAAATACCGGTTATTGCCGTTGGAATGATAAGAGAGCCAGAAGTTGCGGAAGAATTGCTCGAAAACGGCACGGCAGACATCGTTGCTTTAGGAAGAACGCTTATTGCCGATCCGGATTGGCCTGTAAAGGCGATGTACGGAAAAGAGAAAAGCATCAGAAAATGCATTGGATGCTCGGAATGTATAGTTTCTAGGCACGCTGCGGGAACGGCAATAAGATGTGGAGTAAATCCAAATGTGGGAAAGGAACGTGATTATGAAATCGTGGTTCCGGCGGCAAAACAGAAGAAAGTTGTTGTTGTGGGCGGAGGCCCTGCCGGATTGGAAGCCGCAAGAGTGACGGCCTTAAAAGGGCATAAAGTAGTTTTATTCGAAAAAGAAAAATCGTTGGGAGGCGCCATAAGATGGGCGGCCGTTCCTCCGGGAAAAGACAAGATGAGATGGCTTATAGAATATTATGAAAATGAATTGAAAGAGCTAAACGTTGAAGTTAAGACGTCAACTTACGCGGACGAAAAAACCGTGATGAGTGAAAATCCCGATGAGGTAATACTAGCAATTGGTTCAGATCCACTTGTACCACCGGTAAAGGGAATCGATGGGCCGAACGTTTTACTTTACCCGGTTGTTCTGGAAGGAAAAAAAGTGGAAGGCAAAAAGGTAGTCGTGGGTGGTGGAGGTTTAGTTGGTTGTGAAACTGCTCTTTACCTTGCCGAACAGGGACATGACGTCACAATTGTGGAAATGCTTCCAGACATTGCAATAGGGATGGAACCAATAAGCAGAAATTATCTCTTAAATGAGTTGAAAGAGCACAAAGTTGAAGTTTTGACATCTTCCAAGATAAAAGAATTAACTGATAATTCTGTTAAGTTTGAAAAAGATGGAAAGATTGAGGAAATACCTTTTGACAATTTTGTAGTTGCTTTTGGTGGCAAACCACGAACTTTTGAGAAACTCCCTGTTCCAATCAGAGTGGTGGGGGATGCCGTGAGGGTTGCAAAACTCGTTGAAGCCGTGAGAGATGGCTATGCGGCTGGAATAGAAGCGTAATTGACTGTGATTTTTCACAAAAGAAAGGCAATAATTTTGCCTTTCTTTTGTTAGGAAGAAACGCCACACGCACATAATCTTTTTTTAACAGAAAAAAACACTAATGTCTTGTTTTTTTACAAAAGAAAGAGTAAAATTTATTTTGAGCATATGACAAAAATAATTGAAAGCGGGTGAATGAAAATGGAAAAAAGAGAAATAGGGAAGATGGAAAAGTTTAAGAAACATCTTGATAAATTCATACCAGTTTACGTTCCAATTGCCATGGTTGTTGGATTGCTGTTGGGACTACCGTTGCACCACCAAATAGCTGCCAGCAAGTCCATCTTCAGCATTCTGAACCTTGTAGTTGTTCTTAGCATGATTTATCCAATGATGGTTGGATTGAATATGGGAGAAATGAAAAACTCATTTAAAATGTGGAAACTTCTCCTTTTTGGTTTGGTGATGGGATTGGTTTATCCTCCTCTTATTATGTACTTGCTTTCTTTGATCATACCTGTAAATTCTTATCTGGCATTTGGGTTAATATTAGCGGTGGCAGTTCCTTGTTCCTCAATGTCGATCGCTTACACTGGTTTGTCAAAGGCGAATACGGAGTTAGCAACTATTTTAGTTGCGATTTCCTTCATACTCGCTTTGGTAACAGTTCCAATGTGGCTTTCCATATTTGGAAGTAGCTATCACGTGCCAGCGCCCATGTTTCAAATCTTGAAAACCATAATAATGATCGTCGTTATACCGATGACTCTTGGATATGCCACGAGAGAGTCGATACTCTTGAAGGGCGGAAAAAAATCATTTGCCAAGGCTAAGGCATCTTTCCCCGTGATGTCGTTGTTAGGGATGTACGCGATCATCTTTTTAATATTCATGGAAAAGGCAACGATGATAGTTGGAAAATGGCACGCTATTCTCATAGCGTTGGCTCCCTTATCAGCTTATTACGCTATAACCCTGATACTTCTTACACTTGTAGACGTGGCTTTTAAGGTAAGATACAGGGATCATATGGCTATAACGTTTACGTCCGTTGGAAAAAACGAAGGAACCGCAATGGCCATTGCACTTGGCGCTGGAATAGGTTTGGCAGCTGTTCCTGCGGCTATAACACCACTTCTTCAAATTCCTTTTTTGGTAACGTACATGAAACTGCATTGGAAAATTGCAGGGCGCTTTGCAAAAAGATCTCCACAGCTCGTCAACGAATACGAACTTCATGAAATTGAGGAAGAAATTGAAGAAGTTTAGCTTCAATTCACATTTTTACGTACTTGACTTCCCCAGTTTTTGAAAAGCTGGGGAAGTTTTAGTTACTCCTCCCGATTTTGGGAGACTTATTCAAATCGAATTCATGGTACACTCATTAAAAGAACGATGAGAATTTATCATCTTCTCTTTACAAAAGTCTCAAAAAACAAAAAGAGGTGCCAAATATGGAAAAATACGAATTAGAAGAAAAATTGATCGAAGAAGGTTTGGCTTTAACAAGCGCAAGGGGTATAAAGCAGCTTACAGATGCCATTCCTGAAGGTGAACACACTTACGGTTACTCGCCGGCCGAAATAGTTATGAATTCATTGGCATCATGTTTGATGGTAAATATTCAGAAATTTTCAAAGAAAATGAGATTGGCAATTGATGGCATAGATGTAAAAATCACGGGATATCGCAGATCAAATCCTCCTAAAATAATCAAAATGGAGTACATCGTTTTTCTAAAGACAAATGCGGAGAAACAGAAAATAGATCGTCTTATGGAATACGCTCTTAAATATAGCACCGTTTACAACACTTTAAAAGATGCTGTGGATATTACTGGAAAGGTAGAATTTTAGTTCTCTGCGAATTTGTGTGGATAACATATTTCGAATAATAGCATCCTTTGGGATTTTAATACCGCTTTCCAAGCGGCAAAAGTGGTTTTTCTCGAAGTCCTAGTCAGAGAACGGATTCGCTCCTTTTCATTAAACTGATGAGAACCAGAATTTTTAAGGGAAATAATGATTCCCAATTCTCATGTTAATATTGAAAGGGATCAGGCACTGAAATCATATAATATTAACACTTTGATTCTGCTCTACAATGAAATTCAATGTTGAAAAACCAAGAAAAAATGAATGGAAGGCAAATCTTAATCCTACAAATGTTGATAAAATCGTCACGATTCTGTATAATTCAATTGACGTTACAAACACCGTATGAAAATTTAAAAGTGAAGGGGTGGTTGTAGTATGAAGAAATATCTTGTTTGGATGGGGGTACTGATTTTAATAATTGGAACTCTCAGCTTTTCCTTAACCGTAACTTTTGTTACGGATACCGGCGGGCTTGGAGACAAATCGTTTAATGACAGCGCATGGGCCGGTGTTCAGATGGCTGTCAAAAAACTTGGCGTAACGGCGAATCTCATTCAATCTTACGAGCAATCAGACTACATACCCAATTTAACGGCGGCCGCCCAAATTTCTGATGCCGTTGTAGCGGTAGGATTTCTTATAAAGGACGCCGTTGAAAAAGTTGCTCCTCAATTTCCAAACACGAAATTCATATTCATAGATGGTTCCATTCAAGGAATTCCAAACGTTGAGAGTTTTATCTTCGATCAACAACAAGGTGGCTTTTTGGTTGGATACATAGCCGCAGCAATGACAAAGACAGGCAAAGTAGGTGTTGTTGGTGGTATTCCAATCCCACCTGTTGAGAGCTACATGTACGGTTACAAAGCTGGTGTTGAAACTTACAACGTTCTCCACGGAACTAATGTACAGGTTATTTCTGGATATGTTGGAAGTTTTGACGATCCTTCGGCTGGAAGATCTTTAACTGAAAGTCAGATTTCTCAAGGCGCGGACATAGTTTTTCAACTTGCCGGTTTAAGCGGGCTTGGCGTGATAGATGCAATGAAAGATCAACCGTCAGGTTACTTTGCCATAGGTGCCGATCAGGATCAAGATTATCTGGCCCCTGGTCACGTTTTGGTGAGCGCCATAAAGAGAGTTGATATAGGCGTGTTCGACGGGATAAAATCCGTTTACGACGGAACTTTTGTTGGAAAAACCAAGGTACTTTCTCTTAAAAATGGAGGAATTGGAATAAGCCCTATGACTTACACCAAACACCTTGTTCCAAAACACGTTTTTAAGGAATTAAAAGTGCTTGAGAAAATGATAGAAGAGGGAAAGCTAAAAGTTCCCCAGACAAAAGAGGAATTTTCTTCTTTCCAAGTACCGCAGATAAGTTTTTGAACTTCTTTTGCTTGTAAAAAGGCCAACTTTAAAAGTTGGCCTTTTTTATTCCATGAAAAATTTCAGACTTTTTCGTGCAATTGGCCTCTTGAAAACTATGGAATAAAAGTGCCCTGAAGGGATGGTATAAAGTTTGGGCTTTCCAAAAGCTTCCCAAAGCTGCATTGTTGAATTTAAAGGCATTATCTTATCGAAGGCCGCTTTAAACATGATAACTTTTCCTTTGAAAAGTGGCGCGAAGGGGATGGGATCGTATGTGAAACATCTCCATGGTGCCTTGTACACATCCTTTTGTGTTTTGATACTCTTTACAAAATCCATGTAATTTTCATGGGCTCTTATGCACTTTTCAAGCGTCCCACACCCATCATGATTTTCTCCCCTTTTGTATTTGATTCGCACTTCTTCAGTTATGGGAGAAAGCCAATTTATATACCTGAAATTCCCGCCAGTTATGGCGAGAGACAATTTGTCTATTCTTTCATCCACACCAGCGGAAATAGTCGCTATCATTCCACCGAATGATATACCCATAACATGAGTATGTGAAAATTTTGGAAACCTTTCATCCAACAGATCCAACGTGCTTCGCGCATCCATTACAGCATGTCTAAAGCGTTCGACTGCTTTTGCCGTATCCGCTTCCATGTAATAAGAGCCAGCGGGATATTCTTTTGAAGCCCTTATGTGATTGTATGGCATGATCATAAAAGCGGTGATAAGTCCATGAGAAGCGAAATACCGTGCAAACCACATGAGGTATCTTATATTTCTATCACCTAAGCCATGCAGAAACAAAACTTTTCCTTTCGAATGTGAAATAGGCAGATGCAAAAAAACATGGACTTTTTTCGCTTCTTCCACATCTGTTGGATAAGGTGAAGGGAAAATAATGTGTTCGACGGTATACGCCTCTTTCCTCTCAACTGAAATAACTTTTGCCCCTGACATGTCTATTTTATCGTAATCGTACAACATTCGTGTCATTCCTCCTGTTCTGGGTATTTCACATGGCTTTTCATTTTTTGATAGAGTGGCTTAAGATGATCGTACATATGCCTGTATATTTCATTGAAAATTTGGGAATAAAGTTCAGCATTTTTCTCGTTGGGATTGAATATTTTGGCATATCTTACCATTTTTTCCACTCCTTCTTGAAATGTGGAGTACACCCCGAGTCCCACAAAGGCATCTATTGCAGCCCCCAAACTTGAAGATTCGTGAGTTTCTCCTCTGTAAACCGGCAAATTGAATATGTCAGATATTATTTGGCACACCTGGTTACTTTGCGCTCCACCTCCAGAAACTGCCAACTTTTTTATCTTTATCTTTCCAACTTTCTCTATCTTGAGTTTCCCTTCAAGCAGGGCATATCCCAACCCTTCAACTATTGCTTTGTAAAGATGTGCCCTTGTATGCATGCTTCCAAAACCTATAATTGCTCCCTTGGCTTCTGGCATTTTCAGTCCAGGAGTCCAATAGGGTTGAACTACGAGTCCCAAAGAGCCTGCAGGAACATCTCTTAAAAAATTGTCCATAAGCTCTTCTGGACTTACGCCTTTTTCCATCGCCTTTTGCACTTCTTTTGAGCCAAATTCTTCCTTGAACCATTTCACCATCCAAAAACCCCTGAATATTTCCACCTCCGGATTGTAATATCCCGGAATAGCCGCCACATAGGACGGCATGTACTTTATCGGTTCAAAGTATTTTTGAGTGGTAACCTGTATTGTGGCGGTTGTCCCGAAACTCAAACTTGCAAAGTCTTCTGTGATAGCTCCCACACCAAGGGTTTCGCAACTTTTATCCGATGCCGATGCGATTACCGGAATTTTCGGAGGAAGATGAAGAATATCTGCGGCATCGTTTTTTAGATCCCCAAGAATTTGGGATGGTTTGACCAGATCAACTAATTTTTCCCCTGAAACTGGAAATATTAAAGATTTTATGTCATTTGGATCTGCCCATGCACCTTTCTTATGATCGAAAGGAAGGTAGCCAACTTGAGAAGCGTTTGAATCCACAAATCGACCGGTTAATTTGTATATCAAATATCCTGATAGGAATAAAACTTTGTGCGCTTTTTTTAAAATGTGGGGCTCATTTTGCCTTATCCAATTTATCTTCGCCTCACTTTGCGCTATCTTAATTGCTTCGTCCATTCTTGCTAATTTATATCCAATATTTTTCAAAAATGGGATATGCACATCGAAATAGGCCTTTCTTTGATCTAACCAAACTATCGCGTCTCTTAAAGGTTCTCCGTTTTTATCCACCATGATCATTGTTGCGCGCTGTGAGGTTACGGTTATGGCTCGAATGGAATAAACTTCATTCGGCTCGGTACTATCTACTACACTCCTAACAGATTTTACAAGTGCGTTCCAATAGACCAGTGGATTTTGCTCTGCCCAACCAGGCTTTTTGCTGAAATATGGCTCATACGCCACCTGGGCCTTTTTTAGGATTTCTCCATGCTCATTTATCAAAAAAGCTCGCAAACTTTGTGTTCCACAATCTATGGAAAGAACATTCACCGCTCATTAATCACCCTTTTTTGTCATTTTTTACTTCAGCAAAAAATAGAGACCCTTATTGGGTCTCTATTATACATTTTATACATCCCTGATTTTTACTTTACTTCCGCTTCTGAAAGTTCATCGACTTTCTTTATAGCTTCTTGCAAAAAGTCATATTCAAGAATGAACGGATACTTTTCTGCCCAGTGTTTTATTTCTTCTGGATGATTCTGGAACCACAATCTATCTAAACCTTCACCATGAGTGGTGCCTTTTTCTTTTATCTCTTCGATTTGATCTTTGAATTTCTCTTCCCAAACAGGATCGAGTTCTTTGTGTACTTCTTTGGAGTATTCATCCAAAACTGGAGCAAGTTTATCTATTATCTTACCTTCACTGTCATCAGTTGCGATAGCATGGTGTCTTTTGACAACTTCTCTGAGCACCCATGGATTATCTATGATCATACAAGGCGTTAACAAATTATCTGAATGTGGTTGATGGAATCTGATATCAGTCAAGAATGGAGATTGAAGCGCTTCTACGAGGCTTTTTTCATAAAGATTGTCCGTGGAGAAATGCGCAAATATACAGGGTTCAACGTCTCCCTTGTTGTTAATGTGAATGTAACGTCTTCCGCCTGCAATACATCCACCAACACTTGGAGCGTCATTCCAGAAGTCCATCAAAAAGTACGGTTTTCTCGATCTAAGATCTCTAACGAAATCTCCCATCTTTCTTCTTTGTTCCGGTAAAGGCATCAATTCTGGAATAGGATCTCTGCCAACTGGCATGAACAAGAAGAGCCAACCAAAGAAAGCTCCCTTGTCTATCCAGAAATCGTAAAGTTCGTCAGATGTCAGCGTTTCAAAGTTATCTCTCATGAAAACGAAAGAATTTCCGTAAATGATTCCTCTTTCTTTCAATTTGTCGGCTGCGGCAAGGATCTTTTTGTAAGCGCCTTTTCCCCTCGTTTCATCGGTTTCCTTTTCCCATCCGTTAACACTTAAAACCGGATAAACGTTTCCCAGCTCCTTGATCTGATCCGCAACTTCATCCGTTATGAATGTGGAATTTGTGAATATCTGGAAAAGGCAATCGTCGTGCTTTTTAATAAGATGATACAGTTCGTTCCATCTTAAGAATGGTTCTCCTCCTAAGAATGTGTAGAAGTAAGTTCCAATTGCTTTACCCTGTTGAATTATGTCATCCACTTTTTCAATGGGCATGTCATCGTTTTTCGTATAATTCGCAGAATAACAACCTTTACAAGCCAAATTACATCTCATTGTAGGGCTTATCAAAATGGTGTAAGGTGCGGCAAAGCCGTTCTTTTTAACGGTTTCCTCTTTGTTGTATTTCATCCAAGCCAAATTGACGTTGACAAGGAAATTTATGAAGAATTTTTTCACTATTTCTTTGTCTTTTTTGAAGAGGCTTATTATCCATGCCCTTGAACCTGGGTTTTTTTCAGTCCACTTAGCGAACTTAGATAGGTTATTAGTTCCTCCTATCGTTCTTTCCAATTTCATCAAAGATTCTATGGCTTTATCAAAATTGTTTTCGGGATCTTTCGATATGTAATTAACGTATTTGCTAACTGCCGCGCTTATCGCTAACTTTGTAGCTTTATCTTTGATGGTGCTTCCTATACCCATCTTTTATCTCTCCTTTCAAAAAATGAATTTTTACCGTTCGGTCAAAAACTTTTCTTATCAATTGTACCCTAATTGATCTTAAATGTCAAGAAGTGCATGAAAAATTCTTTTTTTTGAAAAGTTTTTTTGCTATCATTAAAATGTAAACGGTAAAAAAACAGAAGAATGGAGGCGATTTCATGCCATTGTACAAATATGTATGCCCAAAATGTGGTCATGAAGTTACGTTGCTTAAAAAGATATCAGATGCCGATAACGTTATATGTGATGTCTGTGGAAGCAAAATGGTAAGGCAAATAGGGAATGTTGGAGTCGTTTTTAAAGGGAGCGGTTACTACATTACAGACAGTAAGAAATCGTCCTCTTCTAATTCTTCGAAAAGTTCTAAAGCAAAGGAAACGGTTAAGTCTAAATCATAAGGGTATTGAAAATATTTTTCTTTTATGGTATGCTAAATATGTGTGCCGGGGCGTGGCGCAGATGGCTAGCGCGTCTGCATGGGGCGCAGGAGGTCGCTGGTTCAAATCCAGTCGCCCCGACCAAAGAACCCACCTTTATTGGTGGGTTTTGTTTAGGCTTTAAAGATAAGAATGGAGGACATCATGCTTTCAAAAGAAAAATATGATGAAGTGATAAGGTTTGTATTGAGAAAAGAATTAGAAGAAGTTATTGGAAAGCCCACGGGCTTTATCAAAAGGGGAAAAGATGAAAATTTGAAAATAGATACACACTTTGCCAAGCGCGGTGAATTGGAAGAAGACGAATCCAAATTACAGGTTATTCCATACGTTGTTTTTGAGGTTTCCGATGATGACATTTTCAAGGGAATATTGACTTATGTTAGAAAAGGAAGTGAAGACAGACTTTTGAACAAATTGTCAGTTGGATTTGGTGGACATTCTAACATGCAAGACAAAAATATTCAAGAAACCGCGTGCCGTGAAATAAAAGAAGAAATAGGATATCCAATAAAATCATCTGAATTGAGATTTGCTGGATACATATTCAGCGATAACGATGCAGTTTCACGCGTTCATGTTGGTTATGTTTACATTGCAAGAATGAGCATGAAATCTTTTGAAAATCTCGAGATTTCGGATGAGATAAAGAAAATCTGTTTGTACAAGCCAAAAACAGGAAAGCTTCAAGAATGTGATGGCATTTTTGAAAATTGGTCTTCAATCATCTTAAATGACGATGGTTTTATAAATGAATTGATGAGGTGAATAGTATGCCAGAAGCAGAAGGAAGAACTTACAATTTTGTGGACGAAAGTGCGATAGAAACTGATGTTTTAGAAACTATACAATTTGATAACAAAGACGGAGAAATAGTTAAGTACGAAACTGACGAATTTTCAGCAGTTTGCCCTTTTTCTGGATTACCAGATATTGCAAAGATCTCCATTGAATACATTCCCACAGATAAGATCGTGGAGTTGAAATCTCTGAAATACTATTTCATATCTTTTAGAAACGTTGGAATTTATCAGGAAAGGGCAACTCAAAGGATATTCGACGACCTTTACAATCTATTAGAACCTAGATGGATGAAAATCACGGTGATTTACAACACAAGAGGTGGCATTGACGCTACAACGATCATAGAAAAAGGAGATAAAGAAAAGAAATGACCTCATCTAATCAAAAGAAAATCACCCCTCTCTACGTTGGATTGGCGGTACTATTTGTTACGTGTTTGCTGGTGGCTAACGTTACGGCGGGAAGACTTGTGAATTTTTGGGGAATCACCTTACCCGGTGCCGTTTTGATATTCCCAATTTCTTACATATTTGGTGACATATTAACCGAAGTATATGGCTTCAAGAGATCGCGACTTGTCATTTGGTTGGGTTTAGGAGCGAATGTTTTTATGGCACTTTTTTTCTTACTAGTCAATACCTTGCCAGCACCTATTTGGTGGCAATCGCAAGCGAAATCTTACAGCCTTGTCTTGGGGCTTGCGCCAAGAGCCGTGTTGGCTTCTATCACCGCTTATTTCATAGGAGAGTATTTGAACTCCATGGTGCTAAGCAAGATGAAAATACTAACCAAAGGAAAATGGTTGTGGACAAGAACAATAGGGTCGACTGTCATAGGTGAAGGTGCCGATACTGTAATTTTCATCACGATCGCTTTTACCGGCCTTATGTCGGCGCATAACCTTTTGTTTCTTATGGTAGCGCAATATCTTTTTAAGGTGATATACGAAGTAATCGCAACACCTTTAACCTATTTTGTCGTCTTCAAAGTGAAAAAGATAGAAGGTATAGATACGTACGATTATGGAGAAAAATACAATCCGGTTGGTTTGAAAATAGATTGACTTTTTAACATTAACGCACAGGTTGACTAAATCGATTTCTTGACATCGAATATTTATAGTGTTATACTAAAAAAAGCGGAGTGAATTGTTACTCGCAGGGTGTGGATTGGGGGACGTAAGGTCCCCTAATTTATCGAATAAACAAGGACAATTATGAAAGTATGCGTTATAGGAGAAAACCTTATAGATTTTTTTAAAAATGAAAGTGGCTTTCAACCCCATGTGGGAGGTTCCTCCTTAAATGTGGCCGTGGGACTTTCAAGACTTGGAGTAAAAGTAGGGTATGTAACGAAGTTTTCAAATGATCTTTTTGGAAGGATGATCAAAGAGACTCTTCTTTCGGAAGGAGTAGATCTTTCGAATAGTTTGACTTCGGATAATTTGCATACAACTCTCTCATTCGTATTCATGCATGATGAAATACCTTCTTTTGAAATATTCAACCGTTGCACGGCGGATTCTTCTTTGGAAGTGGAAGAGCTTTCAAATATCGATGTCGATGAATTCGAAGCCATCCATTTTGGCTCTATTACACTTGCCACTTCTTCTGTCAAGGCTATTTTCGAGCTCGTAAAGAGATTCAAAGAAGCCGGAAAATTCGTTACTTTTGATCCAAATTACCGAAGAAATGTAGCTGAAAATGAAGAAGAATACGTTAAAAACATATTTAAAGGCTGGAAAATTGCAGATGTTGTGAAATTGAGTTTGGAAGACGCCCATGCTTTATTTCATGAATTTAATCTAAACAAGATAATAGAAACAATACGTTATCTTAGTGTTCCAGCTGTTATAACTAAGGGCGCTGAAGGGGCGGACGTTGTAATTGAAAAAAAGATGATTCACGTAAAAGCCGTAAAAACCGATGCTGTGGATACCACAGGATGTGGTGATGCGTTTTGTGCGGGTATGATTTACAGCCTTTTGAAGGATCGTTTTAACGTTGACGTTCATACTCTTGAGCGTGCATGTGAAGTGGGCAATGTGGTAGCATCTTTTACTGCGAAAAAAACAGGTGCCTTTTCTTCTTTTCCACATTTTGAAGATGTGGAAAAATCATTGAGCACCTGAGTTGGTTTAACTTCAATTATCAGCTTTGTTTTTGCTTCAAACGTTTCATCCGGAAAAAATCGTCTCTTTCTGTTTCTTCAATGTAAGATTCTATAAATTTAACGGTTTCTTCGTACTGAGGAATCAAAACATTTTCCAAAGCGTTAACTCTTCTCTGCGTCTTCTTTATTTCCCGAGCCAATCGATAAACCTTTGTTTCGATTTCTGCAAGCCTTGATATCAATGAAAGAGCCCTTTTAAAAGATTTGTAAGCTCTGTCTAAATTGGCATTGGTTTTCACAAATCCATATGAAGGTTCTATTTCTTCAGAAATTTCATCTACTTCGGGAATTTCAACCCCCATAATGCTCCTTAACTTTATGGAAAGGCTCGATTCTTCTTCCACAGCCGTTCCAGCTTCTTCGACGTATTCTATGCCAACGCTCAAACTCGCCTTTTGCAAGCTTTCATAAGCCTCTGAGAAAACTTCATCTATTTTTTCCTGAACTTCGCGCGCTGAGTCTATCAGGCGCATCATTTCCCTTATGAGCACGTTTCTTTTTTTGTCTAAAAGAGTGTGGCCCTCCCTTGCCAATGCAAGGGAGCGCTTAGTTTCTATAAGCTTGCTTTTCGTTGGAGAAACATTCACACTCATTTTGCTTCTTCCCTCGCCTGATAATGTTCTTTTATCTCTTCTTCACTCACACGTGTGAGTTCGCTTGGTGGTAGATATCCGAGTACCTTCCATCCTATGTCAAGAGTTTCTTCTATGCTTCTGTCTTCATCTTCACCTTGATTTAAAAATTCTCTTTCGAAGGCTTCACCAAATTTCAGGTATTTCTTGTCTAAATCGGTCAGTTCTTCTTCGCCTATTATTGAAGCCAGAGCCCTCACTTCTTGCACACGGCTATATGCGGCAAAAAGCTGACTTGACACGTGTGGATGATCGTCTCTCGTATATCCCTTACCTATACCATCTTTCATAAGACGGGAAAGGGAAGGTAAAATCCCTATAGGAGGGTATATTCCTTTCCTTTGAAGTTCTCGACTTAAAACTATTTGACCTTCGGTAATGTAACCCGTAAGATCTGGAATAGGGTGAGTTATATCATCGTTAGGCATGGAAAGAATAGGTATTTGGGTGACAGATCCTTTCCTTCCATTTATCATACCTGCTCTTTCATAGATGGTTGCCAGATCACTGTAGAGGTAGCCCGGGTATCCCTTTCTCGAAGGCACTTCACCTCGTGCGGTAGAAAGTTCGCGCAATGCCTCGCAATAGTTGGTCATATCCGTTAGTATAACCAGCACATGCATGTCTTTTTCGTACGCCAAATATTCTGCCGCCGTGAGAGCCACACGTGGAGTCGCTATTCTTTCTATGGTTGGATCGTCTGCCAAATTCAAAAAGGTAACAACGTTCCTTATTGCCCCTGATTCTTCGAAACTTGAAAGTATGTATTGGGCATCGTCATGTTTTATTCCCATGGCAGCGAACACAATTGCGAAATTTCCACTTTCTTCGCCCTTGAGTTTGGCCTGTTTTGTAATTTGAACTGCCAACCTGTTATGTGGAAGACCATTTCCAGAGAAAACGGGCAATTTTTGTCCACGAATAAGAGTCATCAAACCATCTATTGCAGATATCCCGGTTTGTATAAAATTTCTCGGATACATTCTTGAAGCCGGATTTATCGGCGCACCATTTATATCTTGGTAAACACCGTTAACTATCTCCAGACCCCCATCAATTGGTCTTCCTATTCCGTTAAACGTTCTTCCAAGAATTTCTTCTGAAACCTTTATTTGAAGTGTTTTACCCAAAAACTTCACTTTCGTTTCGTTCAAGTTTAATCCTTCCGTACCTTCAAAAACTTGAATGACTGCCATTTCTTTACTAACTTGAACAACTTGCCCAAGCCTCTTTTTTCCTCTGAAATTCAATTCTACAACTTCGTTGTAACCGACATTTTCAACATTTTCCATGAAAACCAAAGGTCCGTTTATCTGCGATAAACCAACGTATTCTTTAAGGGGCATTTTTCACGCCTCCTTTACGTGCTGATATTTTTCGTCTAAGGAATCAAAGAAGGATACCATTTTCTTTTCTATGTCTTTGAATTCGTCTAACTTGTCATTTGGAATTTTTTCTTTCATCCTCATGAGAGTACTCACTATTTCCTCGTCTAAAACTTCAGAGATGGCTACGCCTTTTGAAACGAGTTCCATGGCTCGATCGTAATACAGCAAAATAAGCCTTAACATTTCGTATTGTTTCTTGACTTCGCAAAAGGCATCCACATCGCTAAATGCACTTTGCTGGAGGTAACCAATTTTGAGTATGTTTGCCACTCTTACAATTAGCTTTTGATCATCTGGAAGAACGTCTTCACCAACCAATTTTATTATTTGTTGTAAGTTGTCATCCTCGCTGAATATGTTCATGGCCTTTTTTATCATGTCAACGAAATCGGGATGGACGTTCTTTTCAAACCAATCTTTTAACTCTCCTGTGTATTCGCTGTAGCTGTTAAGCCAACTAATTGACGGATAATGTCTTGCGTTTGCCAACGATTTGTCAAGTGCCCAGAAACATCTTATAAACCTCTTGGTATGAGTGGTAACCGGTTCCGAGAAATCTCCTCCTGGAGGAGAAACAGCCCCGATTATCGAAATAGAACCTATTTTCTCTTCTTTACCGAGCACTTCGGCTCTTCCGGCCCTTTCGTAAAACTCCGCCAATCGTGACGACAGATACGGTGGAAATCCTTCCTCAGCTGGCATTTCTTCCAGCCTACCTGATATTTCCCTAAGCGCTTCTGCCCATCTTGAAGTTGAATCAGCCATTAAAGCAACGTTGTATCCCATATCCCTGAAGTATTCGGCTATTGTAACTCCAGTGTATATTGAAGCTTCACGAGCAGAAACTGGCATGTTGGAAGTGTTCGCTATAAGGATAGTTCTTTCCATCAAGGGATGACCATTTCTTGGATCTTTTAACTGTGGAAACTCTTCCAACACTTCTGTCATTTCATTACCGCGTTCTCCACATCCGATGTACACGACTATATCCGCGTCTGACCATTTCGCGAGTTGATGCTGGGTTATGGTTTTTCCCGTTCCAAATCCTCCCGGAATGGCCGCCGCTCCACCTTTACTGATTGGGAAAAAGGTGTCTATTACCCGCTGACCTGTTATAAGTGGTTCTGATGGAGCTAACCTCTTTTTCGTTGGACGCGGAATTCTGACAGGCCATTTTTGGTAAAGCTTAACTTCTTTTTTTGAACCATCAGGAGTTTCAACTGTTAAAATTGTCGTATCCAAAGTATAGCTTCCGGATTTAAGAACTTTGACCGCCTTTCCGGAAATATCCGGCGGAACCATTATCCGGTGTTCAACTGATTCGGTTTCCTTCACCTTTGCTATTACCTGACCCGGAACTACTTCTTCTCCTTCTTTTACGATGATCTCAACGTCCCACGCTTTTGACATATCAAGCGCGTCCGCGCTAACTCCTCTTTCAAGAAAATCTCCCGATTTACTTTTGAGGACTTCTAGAGGCCGTTGAATTCCGTCAAAAACGCTTTTTATTATTCCTGGGCCCAACGTTACAGATAACAGCTCTCCAGTTCCCTCAATGGGTTCTCCTGGTTTTAAACCGGAAGTTTCTTCATAAACTTCTATTGTTGCCAAATCTTCATCTAACGATATCACTTCACCCGTTAGCTTTAAATTTCCAACTTTTACAACCTCATGCATCATAACCCCTGTCATATTCTTTGCTTTGACGACAGGGCCGTTTATCATATAAACTTCTCCCACTACTTTTTTCATTGCCATCACCCGTTAATGTTTAATTCTGAAAACACATGGCTTAAAAACGTTTCTTCCATTTCTCTAAGTTTGCTTTCAAGCGTGTTTTCAATAACGATACGCTTGTTGTTTGTGAACACGATCGCTCCACCTTTTATTGGGACAAATTCGTCTGAAAGAGTTAAAACCTTTTTACTTTCTTTTCCGAGTTTTTCCAGCAACTTAGATGCCATTTCTTTGTCTTCTTTCCTAACTTGGATTGTGATTTCTTTTCCGTCTAATGAATCGATTGCCTCTTTCAACAATTTTTCAAAAAGAATGGGATAATCCTTGGTAGAGCTTAAAGCGTACACGCTTTCTTCCAAATCTCTCATTGCCGCCTTCATTATTTCATTTTTGGCATCTAAAAGCAATTTAGAGGCCTTCGCTTTTGATTGGGCTTCTTCTTTTCTTTCAAAGTTCCTGACCTTATTTTTTGCTTCGTTTAATATGCTTTCGTACGCTCTATTGGCTTTATTTTTGTATTCTTCTTCTATTTCTTTTGAACGCTTTTCAGCATCTTTTATCATCTTTTCGGCTTCAATTTGAGATTTGGATTTTATGTATTCCTTTAATGAATTTAACTTCTTCTCGACGTTCATTCCAACTTCACCCCTATCGCTTCTTTGACGTAACGAGTTATAAAATCCTTTGGACGCTTTGTTCCATGTCTGTCTGGAATGATCGTCAAAAGCGGCAAAGATTTTGACGTTCTTAACTCGTATACAACTTCTGGAATCTCATCTGCTATTTTTTCTGTCATTAGTATTACTCCGACGTCCTTCATTTTTTTGGCTTTTTTTACGGCGTCTAAAATCTCTTCCCTTTCGTGAACAACAACACCCTTCACTCCTACCAAACGTAATCCTATTTGGGTATCTATGTTGTCACTTATAAGGAAGAATCTCATTTTTTTCAGATCCTTCCCATTATCATTATTGATATGATCAAACCGTAAATTGCGACACCTTCAGCCAACCCAACGTAAATGAGGGTTTTTCCAAGCATTTCTGGTTTTTCGCTTATAGCTCCTATTCCAGCGGCACCGGCTATTCCAACGCCTATACCGGCTCCCATTGAAGCCAATCCAGTTGAAAGACCTGCTCCTATGTATCCTAGCCCCGGATTTATATTCGCAGCCACAGTCGTTGCTGCAGTGCTGGCGCTTTGAGCAAAAGCATGACCGCTTGGAAACATGGTAACGAGTGCAAATGTGATTAGACCAAACAACGACGCCATGTTAGTACCTAAGACTTTTTTCCCTGTTTTCGTGGGGGAAGTCAACCGATCGAATATCTTGCGGTTGTTGAAAATCACCCCCAACGCTATAGTCGCGAATATCACAGATGACATCAAGATGATTGAAACTAACATTTTCCTTTCCTCCTTTCAAATTCTGTTCATTATCAATATAGATACTATGAGACCATAAGTAGCTATTCCACTTGCCAATCCGGCATAGATCATACTTTTTCCTAGCATTCTTGGTTTTTCACTTACTGAACCTATTCCGGCTGCTCCAGCTATCCCAACACCTATTCCAGCACCTATTGAAGCTAATCCTGTCGCCAACCCCGCTCCCACATATCCTGAACCGGGATTTATGTTTGCAGCTGTTGATGCCACAGTAGCACTAGCACTTTGAGCAAAAGTGTGACCACTTGGAAGCACTGTTATAATTGCAAAAACAATAAAGCCAAATAACGGAGCTGTATAAAAATCCAAGATCATTTTTTTCTTTTTTATTGGTGTAAATAATTGGTTAGTAGTTTTGTAATCATTTAAGATCTTTTTTGACATAATAATAAATATAGTGAGGAGAATTAAAACAAATAAAAATTGCATTCATCTTTCCTCCTTTCAAATTCTGCTCATTATCAGTATTGAAATTATTAGTCCGTAGGTAGCTACTCCATTGGCTAAACCAGTATAAATCATGGATTTTCCTAGCATTCTTGGATTTACGTTTCCAACTTTTATGGATGTACTTCCAACCACACCCGTACCCCATCCAGCGCCAACAGAGGCCAAACCTGTTGCCAAGCCAGCTCCTACATATCCTAGTCCCGTTGAAAGAAATTCTTTTGAAGAAAATATGTTAGTGTGAGCTATTTGAGCCATGACCTTATCCGGGCTTAAAAAGAGCGCTAACACCGTCATCCCTATGACTAAATTTCCTCCCAAAGCTGCGTAGCTAAAAAATTTGGACGAGGTATTTTCATCTTTCTTTTTGAAAGGAAGACCTCTTAATGTTAAAAACGAGATCACGAACATACTAAAAATTATAAGCATAACAAATTGTAATACAGTCATTTTTCTCCCTCCATAAATGTGAATGGATGGAAATCTTTTCCACTTGCTTCAAAGAACTTAGTGAAAAACTCGTAATAGATAAGCCTTAAATCTTGAATGAAGACAACTAGGCCTTCAAGTCCAACCAACATAAGCTGTCCAAGTATGAATACAGTTGTCGCCCAAATTCCACCACCTGGGGTTGGTAACACCATTAACGTTAGCACCCAAAATGCCATAAACAAAGCTTCGTGTGTTAAGGCAAACGCCGCAAGCCTTACGAAAGATATAGCGTTACTTAAATACGAAATGAGAGTTTCAAACATTCCAAATCCCATTTCAACCCAAAAACCCTCAGGCAAAGAAACCTTTTGATGTGTGACAATCTGAGCCAGAGGCTTTTTGAAAAACATGGCTCCAAAAGCCGCTCCCAACATCACTTCCCAGAATATTGGTGAAAAAGGTATGGGCTTTTTCATGAAATACAGAGACACCAAGTAAATCGATGGAACGTAAAAAACCAGTCCAGCTATGCCTTCAGCGCTGAAAAGCGCCTTTTCCATATCTCTTTGGAGAAATCCATTTACGATGTTTAAGATCATACCAAATATCAACATTCCGATACCGTAATACACGGATATCACCAGCAATTGGTTTATTTGAAGAGTGGGTTTTAGCCATAAGGGCGGTATCCAGTCAAAGCCAAAGACGGAACCGTACATAAAGCCAAAAAACACGGAAGATAAAGCTGCACTCATCATTACCACACCAAATTTCCCCGATCCTTTTTTGTATAAAAGATATCCAAACAAGAACAGCGCCAAACCATGCCCGACATCTCCTAGCATAAAACCATACATGAATATGAAGAAGGCGGTTATAAACGGTGTTGGATCTATTTCTCCGTAACGAGGAGTACCGAACATCTGCGTTATGAACTCAAATGATCTTATCAATCCTCCTCTGTTTACAAGTTTAACGGGAACTTCAAGATGAGGATTCTTTTTAAGCACTTCCCGTGGTTCATTTTCTAAAATCAAAGCTTTGTCTTTAAGCTCATTGTCGATTTTTTGGGCGTCTTTCACCGGCATCCAGCCACTTAAAAAATGAATGTTTTCTTGTGGCGTAGAAGAATTAAATCTCGCCAGATCGTATATTCTTTTGTTGGAAACAATTGTAGAGTAAACGTCGTCTACGAATTCTTTGCTCGCGTAGAGAACTTTTTTCACAACGCTATCGTTCTCTTCTATGGAAATCCTTGTTATTTGTATGAGAGACTCTATTCTTTTTTTGATTTCTTTTGGCGTACCATGGAAATCTACAGGCAATTTATCTTCTTCAAAGTACGCCGATTGAAGTATTTTTTGTGCTTCTTCCAAAAAATCCGGTGTTGTAAAGACAAATATCCATGAATTGTCATTGTCTCTATTGGCTTCCAGTATAAGAATAGGAACATTAAGAGACGATTCTACCAAAGCTTCGTAGTGTCTAATTGGAACTCTTCCAAAGAATATTTTTATTCTTTTTATTTCAGCCAAATTTTCAAGCTCAACGTTTAAACCAGCCAAGATGTTAACGTAGAACAAAGCTTTTTCATAGTCCTGAATTTTCTTTGAAAGTTCCGTTTTCTTTTCAAAAGCCTTTTTTATGCTGGCGTTAAGCAAAGAAAACCTTTTCAAAGTTTTTTGAATGTCTAATTCATCTTTGATCTTATTTTCATTGAAGATGGGAGTGTACTCTGTCATCTTTAAAAATTGCATCATCTCAGAATAGAGTGGCTGATAGGGGTTGTCACTCTCTAGTTGTAAAAGATCATTTTTAACTTCTTCTTTCACCAGCAATTTCAAATCCAATGGCTCAAAAGCCTTGGACTCTAACAACTCAAAGTTAACGTCTTTCATGTCTTCCTTTGGAAAGGCAAGTACAACGTTTTTCATCTTCGCTACGGCCATATTATCACCTCATCATACTTACGACCATGTAATCAAATGCTTCTTTATTTCATCGGCCTCTAAGCTGTATCTTATGCCTTCTATTATGGTTGTAACATCTAATATCTCGTATTCTTTCAAGAATAAGTAATGGAGAAAGGGCGCTATTGAAAAACCTCCCCATGTTGAAATGGCATCGTTTGACTTTTGATACAAATACTTTTTCATTTTCAGCGTAATCATTTCTGGTGTTATGTCTTCCAGTTTTTCAGAAATTTCCCTTAGCAAAAATCCGTATGGACCGTCCAAAATGATGTTTAAAAGTCCCTTCATTTCTTTTGCATCACATAGACTATGAGAATAAGTCGAATTCAATCTAAAGCCAATTGGAATTAAAGAATTATACAGTTCTTCATTTCCCATTGAGTAAAAATTCTTAACCCTTATTATCCATTCTAAATTTACAAGATCTATTCTTTCTCCTATAATCGCTTTAACCACTAGGTAGTCATCGTAATTCAATCCTCTCGCAGCTTTCATGAATCCAAAGAACAACCATCTATCCAATCCATTTTCTATTTTCCCTATAACGTTTTTTGATTTTTCCTGATAGCTGGCGAAAACATTTCTTATCACTTCATGGTAAGGCGTTCCCTCTAAAGAGGTGAGTATCTCGTCTTCATTTGTGCAAGCCGCAACTTTCATTGGATCTATTAGCGCCTTTTTGCCCAAATCGTAGAATTTTCCTTTCAATTCTTCCAGATTCTTTTTCGATTCCCTTTCAACCAGCGCGTTTCTCAACGCCAACTTTAAATTTTCTATTTCATACCTTCTCATTATGTAATAAGTAAATTGACGATTTGAATTCACAAAGAAAGCGAATATTTTTTTTATATCTTCTACCAGATCTCTCTTCAGTCTCATTTCTAAATCCCGCCTGTGTAGCTCTTCTGGGTTGGCATCTTCTAAAACTTTTGAATACATACTGGTTTCTTTCAAGTAAGCCGTTATTTCAGGAACGCTCTTTTTTCCCATCAACCCTTCGTAATCTTCTTTCTTTAACAAGCGGCTTGTCATTCCTGCAATTTTTGCATGCACTCCCGCATATGTCAACAGGCTTGACATTATTTGGTCACTCCCAGAAAGTCGGAGATAAATGCTCTTATTATCTCATCTTTTGAATTAAGATAACTCTCCCTCATTTTCATAACTTTTTGACGAGTTTCGTTTAAGAGTTTTTCATCGGCCATTCTCATTTTTTCTTGAGCTTCTTTCATCATCTTTCTGGCAATTTCATTTGCTTCTGACGTTTTCGATTCAACTAAAGCTTCTCCTTTTTTTATTGCTTCCTTTATCATTCGCTGACTTTTTTGCTGAGCTTCCTGAACTATATCTCTCGATTCTTTTTCGGAGGACACGAGTTCCTTTATGACGTCTTCTATTTCTATTCCCATGGCTCTCCTCCTTTCCGCACTCTAATCTCGGTGTTAATATCCATTCGCATTTGAAAATTATACCACTTATGAATCCCAAGAACCCAATTGAAAAGCTTTTTTCTTCGTTTTTTTTCAGAAATTAACATATGCGAAAATAAAAGCGATCTTTGAAAAGAAAGCTTAAAACTCAAAGAAACAAAAATGTACTTGACAAGCGAGGCATATTTAAGGTAAGATATGCTTGTCTGAACACGTGATGTTGCCCTCATCGTCTAGTGGTCTAGGACACCGGCCTTTCACGCCGGCGGCTGGGGTTCGAATCCCCATGAGGGCGCCAAGGATTGGGGACATAGCTCAGCGGGAGAGCGCCTGCCTTACAAGCAGGAGGTCGCAGGTTCAAACCCTGCTGTTCCCACCACCAAAAGAGTGGGGACGTGGTGCAGTTGGTTAGCATGCCGGTCTGTCACACCGGTGGTCGCGAGTTCGAGCCTCGTCGTCCCCGCCAATGCCGAGGTAGCTCAGGTGGTAGAGCAGTGGACTGAAAATCCTCGTGTCCCTGGTTCGACTCCAGGCCTCGGCACCATGAAGCGAGAAGAAAAATTCTTCTCGCTTTTGTTTTGTTTATGATATAATTCTTTTCGAATTCATAAGGTGAGGTATAGAATGCCCACATTCATATTCGATGCGGTAAACCCTAATGGAAAAACCGTTAAGGGAAGGTTAGATGCCCCAAATGAAGTAAGCCTTGTCAACAGACTATCCCAGGAAGGATATGTCATCCTAAGCGTTCAAGCCGTTAAAACCAAGAAAAAAGGTGTAAGATTAAGGGCAAAATTGGGGGATCTGGTTCTTTTCACGCGTCAATTTTCCACCATGATAAACGCTGGCGTTAGGATAAAAGACGCTTTGCAAATATTATCACGTCAGGAAGCCTTTACCAAGCCTTTCAGAAAGGTATTAGAAAATATACTCGTTTCAATAGACGGAGGAATGTCGCTTGCTGAAGCGTTTGACGAGGCTGGAATATTCGACCCGGTGCTCGTCAATTTAATGCAAGCGGGAGAAAGTGGTGGGGTGTTAGATGAAGCCCTCTTGAAGCTTTCGAAATTCTACGAAGATAGCAAAAGAATCAAGGATCAAATCCGTTCGGCTATGGCTTATCCGCTTTTTGTTTCGATCTTCGCCATTTTGATTTTGATGGTTATAAGTCTTTTCATTTTACCAAATTTGTTTAGGGCATTTGGCAATGTGAAACCAACCGGAGTAGTGGCCTTACTCATGAATGGTAACGATTACATGGTTCATCATTGGTTAAGCGTTATTATTTTCCTGATCGTTTCAACAGTTGGCGGATATTATTTTATGAGAACACCTTATGGAGTTGCCACAAAGGCCTTTGTTTTGTCTTTATTCCCACCAATAAAAAAATTGAGAAAATTGGAAACAGCTTCGAGTTTCAGTAAAACTCTGGCCACGTTGATATCCAGTGGCGTTTCCATAATGGATGCCGTAAAGATGGCGGCAAATTCGACATCAGATCACGCCTTGATAAAAACGGTTCCCCAAATGGTTGATACGTTGAGAAATGGTGGAACTCTTAAAGAAGCGATGCAAAAAAGTAAATACTTTCCTCAATTGCTTGTTGAAATGGTTGGAACCGGTGAAGAAACCGGTCGAGTGGATGAAATGTTAAACAAAGTTGCCGACTTTTACGATGAAGAGGTATCTGTTAAACTCAAACAAATAGTGTCTATGGTGGAACCCGCTATGATAGGCTTCATAGGTATAGCGGTTGGCTTTTTAACTTACAGTCTTTATCAAACCATGTTCAGCCTTGAAAATGGTGCGGGTCAATTTGGAAAATGAAAAACGGGTATACTTTAACGGAATTGATGGTGTACATCGTTTTGCTTACTATCTTCTTTTCAATTTTAACGATTGTGCTTTGGAAATTCAATGAAAAAATGCTGTTCATGCTTGACGTTAAGAATGTTGAGCACCTTATCAAGTACGCGAGGCAAATATCGTTGCTTAAAAAGGTAAAAAGTGTTTTTTACCTTGGAAATAGGGAAATGTACGTGAAAGTCGGAAACAAAATTTTGAAAAAACGGAAGGTGGAAATTGCTAAATTCAAAAGCAAAACTTTTGCCTTTTCCAACGGTATCCCGGTTAATCCTTCAGGAGGTTCAAAACAGGGAGGCGGCGGGGAATTTTTTCTTTCAATTAAAGATGAGAAAGTTCGTGTGAGTATTCAACCCGTAACAGGGTTTTTGAAAATAGTTTGGAAGTGAGAAAATGGGGATATTTTTCGGCGATTACTACGTTGGACTTGATGTGGGAAGATATAAAGCGGAAGGCGTAAAATTGAAAAAGAGCGGAAAGAAAATTGAAACCGTCGGCTCCATCACAGTTCCTTACGCTAATAAGGCATTTGATGGAGAGATTATAGCGGACGAAAGTGAAATAGCCGTCGCCTTGGGAAAGATAAAGATGGCCTTGAATATTAATATAGAGGATCATATAACCACAGCGCTTTTTCCGGATAGAATTCTTTTTAGAAAATTGGAGTTACCGATAATGCCTCGAGATCAGGCTGCGAACGCTGCGAAATTTCAAATAGTAAAAGAACTTTCTATATCTCCTGACGAAATAAACGTTGAAGTGGAAGTTAGGCAAAAAAGCATGGCCGCTTTGGATGTTTCTTCTTTTGTAGTTAAAGTGGAAGACATTTCGACGTTTAACGGGCTTTTATTCAAAGCCGGACTTCCATTTCCGGACATTTTGGATGCCGGATATTTCAAGTACAACTACCTTGTAAGGGACAAATTTTTTAAAGGTGTTTCTTTTGTTGTTGTTGAAGACATCTCTTCAACATATGTTGAGCTTTTCAAGGACGATTGGTTGATCGGTATAGACAGCATTCCATCCGGCTCAGAGGGGCTTGAAGAATTAGACGAAGATATGATTCTATCACATTACATGGATCTGAACGATAAAATTCAAAATCTGGCAAGAATGATGCTTTCAAGGTATTCCATGGCCGAAGTTGTCGTGGAGAATTTGATTTACGTGTCTGAATTTATGGAAAACGTTCATATTTGGGAAAAGAGTTCCAACAACTTGAACTTAGCAAAAAATGTTCTTCCATATGATAAGGTGATTGTAGAAAATTCTAATCTTCCACTTGCGGCTTACAGTTTGGCAATGAGAGGGGTGAAGGAGAATACCAAGAATAAATTTTTACAGAAAAAAGGTTCGAAGAGTAAAGCTTCTTAAATTTCTTATTGTTGTTGGTATGATTTTCGCCGCAGGTTTTTCTTTTTACGCGGTAAGCGCGAAGATGATAGATAGAATATACGCTTCGTCCCTTTCAAGTGATCAAAAACTTTTAAATGCTATTGGTATCTCGTCTTTTTCGAGTCTTTCAAAAGACGAAATTCAAAGGAGAATTGACAATCAGATTGAAAGGTATAGCACTCTTTTGAATTCAAAAGCGAGAACCCTTTCCTACATGAAAGATACCCTTCAAAATGTCAACGATTTTCATTTCACGTTTTACTCGATTCAAAATGTCCTTAAAAAGATGAAAGGCCAGGTTTCCATTTCTCAACTTGAATATTCTACAAAATCCGCGAGCAGGCTTGAAATGGAACAGTTTTCTTTGGAAAAAAGCGGCGCTTTTAAAGAAGAAGAAAAATATTTTAAGGAACTGGGTTTGGACTTGCAAGAAGTGAAGAACGGAACTTCTAAATGGTATAAAACTGTAAATGTGAAGTTCTATCTTAGGAGTAAAAGATGAGCAGAAAAGTTGCTATGGTTCTCATAATTCTTTCTCTTGCCTTTATGGTAATTTTTGATGCCACGATGCTTTTTGTTCAATCTGGAAAGCTTGAAAAGATAATACGTTCTATACAAAAATTTGACACATTGTATTCTCAGAATTTTAGAATGCAGCAACAATTGCTTCTTTATTCAAAAAAGATAAATGCCGTTACCATATCAGCAAACGCATTGGAAGAAAAGCTAAAAGTTTTAATACCCGATGCGAATTTTAAAGTTTCTGGTGATACCATATCATTTAGTGGAAATATACTGGTAGACCCATCCAAGCTTTTGGATTTGCTTTTGAATTATACGAATGTTAGCGTTGAAGATATTTCATTTTCGTCCCTCATACCTGTGAGATACTCTGGCTTTTCGTACAATGAAATTTTTAAAGAGAAAGTTGCTTTGAAAAAACTGATCGTAAAGGTTTACGGTGGATGAGTATGAAGAATAGAAAAATCGTGGTTTGGCTGCTTTTGTTACTCATAATAGCAATTTTTGGATGGATAGGTTATACCCTGTTCTTTCCAAAATCGCCATCAAGGAATTTTAACGTGAATGTCCGCCCCCAAACTTTCAGAATAGAAAGTGCGCTGGCAAAAAAGGTGTCCACCGATTACGTTAGAAGTATAAAGGTGACACAAGATTTGTTTTCCCCATTAACAATTAAACTTAACAAAGAAGATCTTGTCTCATTGTTAAAAAAATCTGATGTCAATTACAAGGTAAATCCAGATTTGAGATACCTTAGTGGTGTGAAATCTGATGAAGTTAACATGGTTACTTTGATCGTGAGTGGAAAATGTATTACCTTTGATTTTGACAGATCAAATACACATTTTTCATGGAGAGGCCAAAAATACGTGCTTGTCTATTTTGATCCAACGTACGAGGGCGCGGTTATAATGAACATCTTTGATGGTCAGCTTTACACGGTTACTTCTCAAGGATTGATAATCGAATGATATGGAGGGTGAAAAAATGAAGAAAAGCCTCTTTTTTATTTTGATTTTGGGTATGTTGGTTACAGGCGTGATCGCTTCGACGCTTGAAAATTTGTCTTTTTCTGCAACCCAGGGTCTTTTTCAAGCCAAACTAGTTTTTGATTCGTTTCCTTCTTATTCGTTAAAAGGCGTGCTCGGGAATTCACCGGTTTTTACTTTCGATGGAACCGTTTCGACTAATGTCCAACGCGATATAGAGTGGGGACCCGCAAAAGCCACTATTTCTTCTACTTCAAATCAAACACTCGTTAAATTCGATTTCCCGTTTGTTGTGAGCGCGTTTGCCGGCGAAAAAATTGAAAAAACTGGTGTTCACTCTATTATCGTGAGTTTTGTAACGCTGGGAATTTCTCAAAAGCTCGCCATAAGCGGCGCTGCGACGAAGATATCGATAGATTTTTCAGGCAAAAAAGGCTCCACACTTGATCTTGCCATAAAATATCTGGCCAGACTTCTGGGAAGAAATTTGATAATAGATCCTCAAGTTGCCAATCAAAGCGTAAACGTTACTCTAAGCAAGGTTACACCCGCTGAGGCGTTTTACGACATTTTGATATCTTTACCGGGGATAGGCTACGCTATACTACCAGATGGTACCTATTACATAGCGCCGATAGATAAGTTAGTTGAGAACGTTGGAAAACTTGGCGTGGGAACTTACAACAACATAGTGAGCTTTTACGATCTTTCAACGACGAATGTTTCTTCAAAGATGTTTACCTCACTTGTTACGAATCTTTTTGGAAGTAACAGAGTTATTGGATACATAGGATCGTACGCTATAGTTAAGGCTACCGCAGAACAACAAAAGACCATAGAAAGTTTAATGAATTTTCTGAAAGAAGGAATGAACTTTTCAACCGTTGAATGGACAAACCAAAAAGCGGAACCGGATCTTCAAAAATTGATAACTACTATGTATCCCACAGTTAAATTTATGTACCTTCCGGCTTTTTCAACTATAGTTATGACTGGGAACAAAACGGATTTAGAAAGGGCAAAGAACGTTGTGGAAAAGTACGAACAGATTTTATCTGAAAGTGGCCCAAAAGTTTCCGTAACGTTTAACGTGCCTAATTCAAACGTACCCGCATTTCTACAGTATTCAAAAGCGATCACGGCGATTACAGCGTACGGCACGCCTTCATCCAACTCTTCGAATAGCGTTTACATCGTAACCGGACCACAAAAACAGGTGGAGGCTTTTGAAAGAAGCGTTAAGCTCATTGCCAGCACGCTCACCAAAGTAGAAACGCAGCCGCTGCATTTTAATTTCGCCACGTGGACGGATAAGGATTCGGTTAAAGACCTTATAGGTATGATTGAGATAATGCATCCAAGCGTGAAAGCCGTTTACTTTCCCTCTTTCGGCCAGATTCTTTTTTACGGTCGAAATGAAAAAGAAGTGGATGAATGTGTGAATTTCGTTAAAAATAGAAGACCACTTCAAACCGTAAGCGTGAAGAAAAGCACGATAACGGTAAATATCTCTTCTAAAAATCTTTCGACGGTCAACGCTTTGTTGAGAAACGAATTTCCCACCCTTTTTGGAACCGGTACTCAGGTTGGAACCTCTGAAAGCGTGTCTTACGTTGTGAGTGGTCCAAGTACCGACGTGGAAAAATTCGTTAATTCTTTAAAAAGTTCTCATCTAATATTTGGAAAGACTCCATCGCAAAAGCTAACGAATAAAAGCGAAACTCTCTTTTTGAAAGAGGTTCCCTGGTCAGATGGAAATAGCGCAAACGATATGCTGGAATTGTTGAAAATAAAATATCAAAATTTGAATGCGAAGTATTTTAAATCTCTTAAGGAATTCGCGATTTACGGCTTGAATTCCAAAGACATAAACAGCGCGTCTGAATTCATTCTTTCCCATTCAAAGAAAAGCGGCAACGTTAAGGGAAAAATGGTAAATGAAACGAAATTCGTTAAAATTGCAAGTTCGGATTACGAAACCGTGAAAGGTGTAATCAAATCCAGAGCTCTCACTTTTTTCGGGCCAAGCGCTCCTTCAACGACTTCAACTGTTGTGTTAATTGGTATATCAGGCCCAGCTTCAAACGTTAACAACACCATTGAACTTTTAAAAACAGCTGGATTGGTTATTTCTAACAAATCAAATAAACTTTACACGGTTACGGCTTCCTCTTCTCCTGCCCAAATAGTTGACATTAGGAATGGCATGTTGAGTTGTGATGTGAAAGATTACCCACTTTCCACACTCATAGAAAGAGTTTACAATGGTTTTGGCAAGAACGTGATATTTGCAGTTAACGCTTTACCAAACGTAAGCTTAAAGCTTTCAAATATTTCATTGCAGCAATTCGAAAGCGCCGTTGAAAGCGCGTACAAACTCACTTTTACAGGTACGAGTGTCGTGATCGTGGGAAGTAGTTCGGCTGGGATAACGAGAGTATACATGTCAAGCGATGACGTTAACGCCGTAAAGAATATGGCATCATTCGTGGGTGGGAAAGTTTTTGTAGACGAAAAAAGAGGTATGATTGTCGTCAGCGATCTCACGCCAAGTGCAGCGAAAGAATTGGACTCCATGGTAAAGCCTTTGCTATCTGCAAGAAAAGATGTTGAAATAGAAGCGAAGATAATGGATGTTAGTGGAAGCAAAAACACACAAGCTAATTTCAAGAGTACCTTTATGACTCCTCAGCTCATATTCGATAACGGCTTGACGCTTCATCTCAAAGTTCTTGACCTTTCGAACCTTCCAAAATTCTTGACGAGTTTTTCCGATCAAATGGTCTCATCCAATGCCACTGTAACGGGAGATTTTTCCAAATCCACCGGTAGTGCTTCCATACTTTCCGCGCCTGTTGTGACAACCCAAAGCGGAGAACCCGCCAACATACTCATAGGTTCAAAGTATCCTTACGTCGTAACTACCTCCGTGAATGGTCAACAACAGCAACAATTGAAATTTTTGGATACCGGTATACAATTGAACATTACACCTGTCATTTTACCCGATAAGAAGATACTTTTGACCGTAACGATTGAAGTGAGCGATGCGGATTGGGGACACGCGGTGAATGGGATACCCGCCGTTAATACGAGAAGCGCTTCCATGAAAGTTGTCGTTTCAGACGGGCAAACCTTGATGATAGGTGGGCTTGTGAAACATTCAAGATCGGAAAATGTGACGAAGATTCCATTTCTTGGAGACTTGCCTTTCATAGGACAATTCTTCAGAACCACGTCGTTTCAGGATACATCTTCCAATTTAGACATATTCATAACCGCCAAAGTGGAGGGATGATCGTGGAAAGGAAACCTGTTGCCGCGGGAAGCTTTTATCCGGACGATCCAGAGGAATTGAGAGATTACATAAGAGAACTTTTCCTTTCCAAAAGAGGGCCGGGAGCTTTGCCTGATCCGGACGGATTTGAAAAAAATGTCGGGCTTATCGTTCCCCATGCGGGTTATGTGTATTCCGGTTCTGTCGCAGCGCATGCCTACATGAAAGCTTCGAAGTACGGTAAGCCAGATCTGGTAGTCGTGCTTGGACCAAACCATAGCGGTTTGGGGAAACCTATTTCCGTTTGGCCAATGGGTGAATGGATCACCCCTTTGGGAAAGGTACGCGTTGATGAAGAAGCCGCTCATTCGCTTGTAAACGAGTTCAAGATGGCTGCTTTAGATTACGATGCCCACGTCTTGGAACATTCCATAGAAGTACAAACTCCTTTTCTTCAATTCACACTTGGAACTGGTTTTCAGCTTCTTCCCATCTGTTTAGGTGATCAGAGGAAAGAAAGTATGATTAAACTTTCAAACGCTTTAAGTGAAGTTTTGAAGAACAGAAGATTTTGGGTTGTGGCATCTACCGATTTAAATCATTACGAGAATCATGAAGAAACTCTTATCAAAGATAAAATGGTTATGGATGCGATCTCCAGAAGAAACGTTGAACTACTTTACGAGGTTATAACAAAAAATGAGATAACCATGTGTGGTTATGGAGCCGTAGCCACTTTGCTGAATCTTAAAGTGGGTAAGGTTGAAATTTTAACTCATTCAACTAGTGGAGAAGTTAGTGGAGATTACGAAAACGAAGTGGGTTACATGGCGGCGTGCGTGTGTTAAAAGCGGACTTTTTAAGTGAAATTGCGGACACCTTTTTTCCAAGAAAATGCCCTTTGTGTGGCAAAGCTTTGGAAAAAGGTGAAGCGATATGCAAAGAGTGTGCAAGAAAAATAGGAGCTGTCCCTTACGTAAAAGAAGAAAGCAAAAAATGGTTTTTCGATGCGATGTTCTTTAGAGCACCATACGATGGTGTGATGGGAGAAATCGTGAAGGTTTACAAATTCTCTGCTCGGTGGAGTTTGTCCACTTTTCTTGCAGACAAATTAGTTGAGATTTTAGATACTTTTGCTCCGCCAGAAAACTCAGTTTTAACCTACGTTCCCCCGACTTTTAAATCCCTTAAAGAAAAGGGTTTTGATCACATGAAAACGATAGCCAAAAAGGTATCCCTTAAAAGTGGCATACCGTTTCGCACTTTGTTAGAAGTGAAAAGGCAAAGAAAATACCAGGTTGGGCTCTCAAAAGAGAAGAGAAAAGAAATCGTTTTTGGAAAGTATGGCGTTTTAAAAGATGAACTCTACAAAACTTCAGGAAATATAGTGCTCATAGATGACGTTTTTACGACGGGAGCAACTTTAAACGAGTGTGCCAGAGTACTTAAAATAAGTGGAGCCTCCAGTGTTTGGGTCTATGTACTTGCGAAAGTCTAAAAAGGGAAATTAAATGACTATCAAATCGAAAAGCACTTTAATGTTAAGTGTACTCGTAACAATATGGGGAGCAACTTTTCCATTTGAAAAGATGGTTCTCGCACATCTTTCTCCTTTTACGCTTAATTTTTACAGATTTCTTCTGGCAGATTTGTTCATACTTTTTTTATTCTTTCCGAAGATAAAAAGTGATTTGAAATTCGTGTGGAAAGAAGGAACGCTTCTTGGCACTTTTATTTCGGTGGCGTACATTCTTCAAACTTGGGGATTAACCTACACAACTTCATCAAAGAGCGGTTTTATCACGGCACTTTACATAGTGCTCATTCCGTTTTTTTCTCTTGCTATAGAAAAGACTCGGTTGAATTTTTCAGTTTTTTTCTCCTTGGGAATGGCGACTTTGGGAATATATCTTTCTGAGATGAATGGCAATACTTTTCGACTAAATACAGGAGATCTTATGACAATTGGTTGTGCAATTGCATTTGCCATTCATGTGGTTCTTACCACAGGAATCACGCGAAAATTGGAAGAAAAGTACATAGCTCTTACTTTCTTCCAAATGGGTTTTATCACTTTGGCAAACCTTCCATTTTACATTGTCAATTTTTCAGGAGATTCATGGCATCTAAACGATGTGACGTTGATCCTCTTTATATCTTTTTTTGCAAGTTTTTTAGCGTTGATCATGCAGATGAAGTATCAAAAGAACGTTGATACCGTTCCATCGGCTTTTATCTACGCTGGAGAACCGATTTCGGCGGCGATCTTTTCATATTTGCTTTTAAAAGATCATTTTTCAAAAGTCCAAATAGTGGGCTTTTCGCTGATAATAATCTCTGCCATCTTGACACATTTAAAAGCCGAAAAAGATTGAAGGTAACGTTTATTTTCACGTTACCTTCAATTTGACTTAGATGCTTGTTTGTCTTTTTTTATTCAGCTGCTCCCACATCTCTCAAATTCTTCTTGTATCGTTCTTTCCAACGTAGATATACTTATTTCTTCGTGTTCTTTAAGTAAATAAAATGCGGCCTTTATTATAACCAATCTGGGATACTTGGAAAGAAGGGTTCTCACTGGATCAGATTTGTAAACCATTGTTTCCAATCACCTCACTTTTTCCTGCGCATCCCATCTTGACATAGACGGCTAATTAGTTTATAATCTAAACGTCTTTGGGCTCATAGCTCAGTTGGTAGAGCTCCCGGCTCATAACCGGGCGGCCGGTGGTTCGAGTCCACCTGAGCCCACCAGGAACTTAATAGAGGGTGGCGGTGATGAACACCGCCTTTTTGCTATTTTTTATATTACCACTTTTTAACTAAAGTGTCAAGTTTTTACAAAAAAGTGAATTCATCTTCCACATCTTTGAACAAGATAATGTATGAAAAAGATGATGAAGAATGTGTGTAAAAGGATTGTAAGAGATAAAGGGTGATCGAAATGGAAAAATATGATGTAGCGGTTGTTGGAGCGGGCCATGCGGGAGTAGAGGCTGCGCTGGCAACAGCGCGTCAGGGACTGAAAACGATACTTTTCGGTATAAATTTGGACACGCTGGCATGGACGCCCTGCAATCCAGCAATTGGAGGACCAGCGAAAGGACAAATCGCCCGCGAAGTTGATGCTTTAGGCGGTGAAATGGCGCGTATAACGGACAGTTCTATGATAAACGTAAGAATATTAAACACTTCTAAGGGACCCGCTGTTCGTGCTTTACGTGCGCAAGTAGACAAGTACGAATACTCTCTTACAGCAAAAAAAATTGTGCTGGAGCAGGAGAATTTGACACTTCGGCAGGGTACAGTTGCTAAGATCTTAGTTAAGAACGGAAAGGTGGTTGGAGTTGAAACTGCCATTGGCATAAAATACGAGTGTAGGGCCGTTATATTGACAACAGGCACTTTTCTTGGTGGAAAAATATTTATAGGTCCAAAGTCAATTCCGGCTGGAAGAATGGGGGAGCCTCCCGCTGAGGGACTTACCGAAAATCTTATTTCTTTTGGAATAAGGATGTCAAGATTTAAAACTGGTACTCCACCAAGAATTCTAAAATCTTCTATAGATTTTTCTGTCCTTGAAAGACAAGACACCTGGGATGAACCGTTGGCCTTTTCTTACAGAGACAAGCCCGTTGTTTTACCGAAAGATTATCCTTGTTATATAACAAGGACGAATCCCAAGACTCACGATATAATAAGAGAAAATCTGAAGTTCTCTCCCATGTACGGAGAAATCAAGCTAATCCACTCGGTAGGGCCAAGGTACTGTCCTTCAATAGAAGACAAAGTCGTAAAATTTCCTGATAGAGATTCACACCAACTTTTCGTCGAGCCGGAAGGCAAAAACACGTTGGAATATTATTTAAATGGCTTTAGCACGTCTTTACCTTACGACGCGCAAGTTGAAATGCTTCATACTTTAAAGGGATTAGAACACGCGAAAATCGTTAGGCCAGCTTACGCTGTGGAATACGATTTTGCGGATCCAACTCAATTGTTTCCAACACTTGAATCAAAAGTAATTGAGAATCTTTATTTTGCTGGACAAATTAACGGGACAAGTGGTTATGAAGAAGCGGCAGGTCAAGGAATTATGGCTGGCATAAATGCAGGACTAAAGCTACGTGGAGAAGAGCAAATAGTGTTAAAGAGGTATGAAGCTTATATTGGTGTGTTGATAGATGATATAACTTCTAAGGGTGTGGATGAACCGTATAGGATGCTAACTTCACGCGCGGAATACAGATTGTTGTTAAGAGATGATAATGCCCATTTGAGGCTTACAAAGTACGGCTATCGAGTTGGGATGATTAACAAGGATTTTTACGAAAGAACTCTGCGCATTGAGCAAGAAGTCAAAAGATCTTTGGAACGACTTGAAAAAATTCGCATGAAAGTTCCGCAAGAACTGAAGAAAAAGTTGAAGACGGATAAGAACGTTTCACTTCTTACAATGCTTCGTGCTCCGAACGTAACGTACTCAGATGTGAAAAAATACGATTCGGATGCCCTTGAAGATTTTGAGGTGATAAAGGAATTGGAAATAGAAGCGAAGTACGGCGGTTACATCCAAAAGGAATTGGAAAGCGTTAAAAAACTTCAGAAACTCGAAAGAGTAAAAATACCAGATAACTTTGATTACATGAAAGTGGTGGGCCTTTCAACTGAATCAAGGCAAAAGCTGATGAAAAATAGGCCAAAAGATTTGGGAGAGGCTTCAAAAATTCAGGGTGTAACTCCAACTGATTTGCTACTTTTAGAGGTGCATCTAAAGGGGGGAAATTAAAAACGTCTAAAGTATTGATAATAGGTCACAAAAATCCAGACACGGATAGTATTTGTAGCGCAATAGGTTATGAAGATTTTCTCAACCATTTTGAAAAAGGCAAGTACGCTGCTGCCAGGTGTGGAGAGATAAATCCAGAAACCGAGTACGCGCTTTCCTATTTTGGAATAGAAGCTCCTTTGTTTGTAGAGGATGTTGAGGCAAGGGTCTCTGATATGAAATTACCACCAGTGGTTAGTGCTTTGGAAGACGTTCCAACTGTAAACATCGTTTCCTTAATGGATGAATACGATGTGAAGAACGTTCCAATAGTAGACAAAGTAGGGACGCTTAAGGGACTCGTAAGTGAAAGGGGATTGGCCAAGGCGTACGTGCGGAGATTGAAAATAGAACCTTTGCGTGTTGCGCCGATAGAGCTCGAGATTTTGGCAAAAATTTTAAAAGCCAAGCTATTTGTGAAAGCCCATGAAAAATTGAATGGAAAGGTCTATACGGTCGTTGACGCTCTGCACGTGGCGCTTTCAAAGTTATCGCACGAAGATGTGGCGGTTGTTGGAGACAATGAACCGGCACAGCTCGCGTTGATAGGCCATGGAATAGCAGCCCTCATAGTTGCAGACGGCGCTCCGGTTGGAGAAAGGGTAATACATGAGGCGAAGCAGCATAACACTTCTCTGCTTGCCACTTCACTTGATGCGTTTGGCGTGGGAAAGATGATAAATCTTTCACTTCCAGCAAAGATGATAATGACAAGCGATGTTCCCAAACTCAACATGGAAGACACGATAAGCTATGCAAAGGAGCTGGTGTATTCGTCAAAGTTCAGGAGTGCTTGCGTCGTCGACGAAAAAAATAAACTTTTAGGTGTGGTTACAAGGACGACTCTCATGGAAGAAGTGCATAAATCCGTGATACTTTTAGATCACAACGAATTTTCTCAAGCCGTTGATGGAATTGAGGAGGCTGAAATATTGGAAATAATAGACCATCACCGCCTTGGAACCATTAACACGCTCCGTCCCGTTAAGTTTTTGAACGATCCGGTTGGCTCTACTTCTACGATAATATCCAAAAAATTCGTTGATTCTAACATAAAACCTTCCCGGAAGATCGCTGGAGCTCTTTTAAGTGGTATATTGTCCGACACTTTGGTCTTAAAACTATCGACGACTACGGATATCGATGTTAAGATGGCTAAGCATTTGGCAGATATCGCTGAGGTTGATGTTGACAATTACGGAATGAATCTTATAAACGCTGGTATGAACTTAGAAGGACTTTCCCTTGAAGAAATACTAAGCCGTGACGTTAAAAGATACGTTCTTTTTGGGAAAAACATCATGATTTCTCAAGTTATGGTTCCATCGTTTGAATACGATAGAAAAAGATCTCAAGAGATACGAAATGAAATAAAAAAGATCAGAAAGAACGCGGGATTGGATTGCTTTTTTGTCCTATTTACGAACGTCTTCGAAAATGGTAGCGATCTTTTCGTAGATGGGGATCAAGCTTGTCTTAACTCAGTGGTTTCTAGTACTCAACCCGTAACTTTAAAAAATGTCATGTCGAGGAAAAAAGACTTTCTTCCAAAAATAGGTCAAATTCTCAGAAATATGGGAACAAGGTGATCAGCAGGGAGTGTAAATGAATGAAAAGAAATATCGCGTTAAAATTTGTATTGTATTGGTTAGCGATTCCGATAGTGAGCATAACTATTGTTGATATTTACACTTCATTTCATCCTCATTATTGGTGGGGGTGGTTTCTCGTTTTATTTGGGCTATTTTGGAGTGGATTGGCAACTTCTTATTTGGTGATTGTTGGATTGGGTTTGCCATTTTTTGGAAAAAACTCTCCAAAGCTTTTGGTTACATGTGGACCTTATTCCATGTCACGCCATCCAATATATTTTGGTTACTTTGTTTACACTTTGGGATTGTCAATATCTTTTAACTTGTTGTCCCTTCCACTGATCTTATGGGAATTCATAATTTTATTCTTGATAATAATTTTTGAAGAGAAAAAACTGAAGGGTAAATTTCAAGAATTTGAGAAATACAAGAGTATGACTCCATTTTTCTTTCCAATAAAAAAATGGAGTGTTGATGAGGCAAAAGATCCTCCATTTTTATTCGTATTCCTTTACATGATAGGAAAGTTTTTAATAAAATTCTTCTACGATGTTAGAGCTTATGGTAAAGAAAATGTTCCCACTCCACCTTTTCTTGTAGTGTCAAACCACAATTGCTATTTCGATCCATTTTTCATCATGGATGCGATGAACGTGTACATGAAGGCTCCCTTAAGCTGGGCACATTACGATCGTATGAAATGGCTCATAGACAAAGTTGGAATGTTTCCAATTAAACGTTACACAGCAGATTCTTCTGCAGTTATGAAAATGTTGAGAGCCTTGAGAAAAGGTGGCGTGGTTGGAATTTTTGTGGAAAATGAAAGAAGTTGGGATGGAAGGCCATTAAAAGTAAAAAATGGCGTGGATAGGCTGGTTGAAAGTCTAAAGGTACCTGTCTTGCCCGTTAGAATAGAGAGGGCGCATTTGATGTGGCCAAGATGGGCATCTAAATTTCAAAAGGGAAACGTGGATGTTTTTATAGGAAAAGCTGTGAATTTCAGGGAGTACAAGAAGGCTTTCGATTTTATTTTAAAAGATACCGTTCCACCTTCCATAGCTTACAAAGATTATCGTGGAATAGAGAGCTACCTTTGGAGCTGTCCGGAATGTGGCAGCATTTCATCTTTGAAATCATCCAAAAAAGGGTTTTCATGTGAAAAATGTGGTAAAACGTGGATAAAACCAACTGTTAAACAGGTAAGAGAATTGCACGATTCAATTTATCCTTCAAATACTTCAAAACTTCCAGTCGAAGATGAAGCATCCGTAAATGGTAAAGAAGTTAAAATCATTTTGGATAAGGATTCTGTAAAACTTGGAAGCAACGTGTTGCCCCTTTCGGAAATAAAAGCGTTTTTGGTTGAGTCAAGACATGAATTTTATGTTTACGCAGACAGATTGTACGAAGTTCATCCCAATAAAACTTCGCCGTTGATGTGGAAAGAATGGGTTGATTTTTTGAAAAAAGACGATCCTTCGTATTGGTCTTACAGGTGAACATGAAAAAAAATAAGGTGGTTGTACAAAATACAACCACCTTTATTGTTTATTTTGACAAGTACTTCAACATTGAGTATTCGTTATGCTACGAGAGCTCAATCTTTAAGTAGTTTCTTTTTAAATGGTCCAACCCAGAGCGTTTCTACTATAACCGCAGTCAAAACTACTATAACGGTAACGCTCAATATGGTTTCGCCCCAGCTTACGAGCTGTGAATTGTGATAGAGCCTTCCAAGACTAAGTGGTAAGCTCGCAAGAGCGGCCGGCACAACACCTCTAGGGCCTTCAAAGGAGATAAAGAGGTATTCTCTCCATGACCATTTTTTCAACGGTAGAAGCGTTGTTCCGGCGAGTGGCCTCGCGACGAAAATAACTACGCCCGCTATGATAAGTCCAAGGACGAGATTCGCCCCTATGATTTTTAAATCCAAACTCGCACCCAGCAGCAAGAAAATGAAAACCGTTGAGAGGTTTGAAAGTATTTCGTTAAATTTGACTTCAAAATCCAGAGCTTGCTGAACACTTTTAGATTCACCAAATCTCTTGAAGAAAATTTTGTGGTTGCCAAGCACTATTCCAATGGTAGTTGCCACAAGGTATCCAGAAGCCTGGAAGTATTCCCCAATGAAAAATCCTCCAAATGCCAATGAAAGCGCATAAATAACAGGCGTTCTTTCCAATTTTAACCATCTTATGAGCCAATAGCCAAGTATTCCAAGCCCTATTCCAATTGCTATTGACACGCCAACTTCGTAAAGAAAGAAAAGGACGGCTGCGGGGTAAAGACCCGTGAATTTCGCAAAAGATTCCAAGAAGCGAGCGCTTTGTGCGTTTGGAAGAAGGAATGCGATTGCCAAAGTTGTCAAAACTATACCGAGAGGATCGTTGAAAATGGACTCTGTAACTATTACTGTTTTTATATCTTCGTTAACTTTGTGCTGTTTGAAAAGTGGGATCAATGTTGCTGGGTCTGTAGCGGATATGATGGCGCCGAATAAAAAGCCAACGATGAATGGAACATGAAATAACCAGGAAAAAGCGAAAGCGGCTATTACGGCCGTTATGAGTAGGCCAACGGTATCGAGCATGCCTATAGTAGCCATGTGCTTTTTTAACAATGGCCACTTCAAATCATGACCTTCGGTGAAGAGGATGATCACCAATCCAAAAACACGCACGTAATCAAAGATGTAATGAGCCATCTCTCTGTTTATTGTGCCCAAAATTGGGCCAAATATCATTCCGACAACTATCAATATTGGGATGTATGAAATGTGCATCCTTTCACCAAACAGGTACGAGATCATTCCGAGAAACATGACTATTGCCAAAGTGTAAGATAACACGTCAACATTGATCATCACGTATCACTCCTTCATGTTGTGAAATGCACCGAAATCATATTACGCTTTTTTCTATAAGCTTTTTTTAACATTTAAATTTTTTTCGATAAGTTTCTTTTAACATTTTTGGCAAGTGGAAGCAATTCTAAAAAGAAGGGAAAATCAAAGAAAAACGAAGAGAGCCTTCGCTAAAGAAGGCTCATTCTACCACGGACTCTATCCAAAGATCTTTTTCCTTTGATAAATCTACCAACACATCGTCAACTAAAACGACTGGAACCAAAAGACCAGCTCCACTTGTTCTAATAACAATCCCATTTTTCCCGTTGTTCAGTTTTACTTTTGTTCCAGTTGGATACATTCCCAGCACTTTTACAAAGGCGTTTAGTACATAAGGATCGTAATCTTTTCCTGAGCGTGATAAGATCCATTTTAACGCCTGATAAGGGCTCAAATTAAGAGCTTCTGATGTCGTTGATGTGAGAGAATCATACGCGTCTGCAACTTGCACTATTCTGGCGTAAAAGTTTATATCGTCACCTTTTTTTTCAAATGGAATCCCTGTTCCGTCGAATTTTTCATGGTGTTCCAAGACGGCATCCAGTATTTCCCTGTCTTCTATTATCCCCTTTGATGATAATATTTTGTACCCTATTGTTGTGTGCTGGAGCAATTTATCCCTATTAGATGTTCCACCGATGTCAACGTACTTTGGATCCTTGAGAAACATCAAACCTATATCATGAAAAAGTGCCGCTTTCGCAAGCGGAATTAAATGGTACCTGGACATAGAAAGTGCGCAACCTATCATGACAGATAAAATGGAAGTGTTTATTCCATGCTTGTAAAGATAACCGCTTACGTGTTTTCTGAAAAGGTTAACCACGTATTGTTCTTGAGTTATTAAATCGTCTACGACCGAACCAAGGGTCCTCTCAACCGCTTCAGTGTCAACTCTTTCTCCAACCTTAAGTTGATCGGCCAGATCTTTGAAAGAGGTGATGATGCCTCTGTACATTTCATCAGGAACTGAAAGCTTTATTCCAGGAGCTATTGGTTCTTCAACTTTTAAAAGCTCTTCGTCAAAATCTATTGAACTTTTAAGTTCTTCCAGTTCACTTTTTTTGCCCTCAATTGGAAGCCAGAGTATCTCTCTTTTTTCAAGGTTTTTAAGAATTTCTTCGTTAAGCCTCGTTCCTTTGGAAAGCAACACTTTAAAGGACGTGCCGTCGTAAAGATCTTCGGCCAACACATCCCCATCTTTTATATCTTCCAGAGGTTTCCATTCAATTGCCGCCATCAAGATTCACCTCGAATTCGTGCTTTTTTAAGCCTTCAACGTAATTTCCTTCTGGTCCAACTGCCGAAAGTGTCCATTTTTTGCAAAAAAATTCCTCAAAAGCTTTAAGAATGTCGCTTTCTTTTACCTCCTTCAAGAATTTGATGGTTTCCTCTAATTTTCTTACTCTTGAAAGGGTAAACTGATCGTCTATCATCATCAACATGGTGGAAAAGGTTGACTCGGTAGAAGTCAAAAGTTTTCCTTCAAGTCTCTTTTTACCGTAATCCATGTAATTGTGGACTTTTTTTGGGAAGTTAGACAAAACGTTTTTGATCTTGTCAACCGCCTCAAAAATCTTTTGTGGTGAGGTTGAAAAATCTATCGAAAAATATCCACTTAACCTGTTAGATTGATTGGAAGATGATATTGAATACACCAATCCGCTTTTTTCTCTAACTTCTTCGAAAAGCATAGAGCTCATTCCGCCGCCCAATATGGTGGCTATGATGGCGAGTGGATAATTTCTTGGGTCGGACTTTTCAACCGTTGGCACAGCCAAAGAAACGTTGACCTGTTTTAGATCTCTTTTTGTTGTAACGACGTTTAGCGCCTTTGCGGATTTAGGATGACTTTTTGTTTCCATCGCTTTTGAATCTTGAAGCTTTTCCATTCTTTGAACGAATTCTCCTATGTTGCATGCTTCAAGATTTCCAAGAATTGATAACGTCATTTTGAAAGGTACGTAGTGAAGAGAATGAAATTTTTTTAGATCTTGTGAATGTAAGTTTTTCACCGTTTCCACTTTTCCTATTATTGGGCGTCCGTAAGGGCTATCTTCTCCCCACAAAGCTTTGAGAAGGTTTGTGCTTGCCAAATCCATTGGATCGTCTTCGTACATCGCTATCTCTTCCAAAACCACGTTTTTCTCCATTTCAACGTCTTCTTCTAAAAAAAGAGGCGCACTCACAAGATCGTAAATCACGTTAAAAGCATCTTCAGAAGCAAAATCAGGCACTTTTGCGTAAAAAAGAGTGTATTCCCTCGAAGTGAAAGCGTTTAAAGTTCCCCCAACGCTTTCTATTTTCTTTTTCAACGTGTAACCATCGAAGTTCTTTGTTCTTTTGAACACACAATGTTCTATAAGGTGCGAAATTCCACTGTTCTCTTCCACTTCATCTGCGGCTCCAACGTTAACTCCAATCCCTAAGGTAACAGTTCTAAAAAATGGTATGTCTTTTGTAAGAAGTTTCGAACCGTTTTTTAACTCTTCTGAATGAAAATCACTTTTCATCTTTTTTGTCGTTAAGCCTCCCTCTATGTTCTTTGGAGTTGTATGTGTGATTAGAGTTATGATAAGCGTGATGGGCTTTTTCATCTTCGTTTATTATTTGACTTAGCTGTATTTTCCCAGCCGCATCTATGCCTGTAACTTTTACCTTTACACTGTCTCCGACATGGACAACGTCTTTAACATTTCTGACGTGCCTTCCCATCTTGGAAACGTGTACCAAACCTATCTTTCCAGAAAAGAGTTCGGCGAAAAATCCGTATGGTTCCACTCTGGTAACTTTCGCCAAAAATTCTTCTCCCACCTTTACTTCTCTGTTCATATCTTCGATCTCTTTCAAGGCTTCTTTGACTTTTTTGAGATCATTTCCAATGACGAGTACGCGACCATCTTCTTGGATTTGGAGCTCCACATCGTGTTTTTCAGACAAAGCTTTCACATTTCTACCACCAGGACCTATCAGCTCACCTATTTTATCGACAGGTACCCTCGTTAAGTTTATTATCGGAGCGTAAGGTGAAAGATTCTTTCTCGCTTCGGGAATGGTTTCGTACATAAGATCTAATATTTTATTTCTTGCAATTCTTGCTTTTTCTAAAGCAATTTTCATTATTTCTTCAGAAACATTTCCGACTTTAACGTCCATTTGAAAGGCGGTTATTCCCTTTCTCGTACCCGTAACTTTGAAATCCATATCGCCCAAATGATCTTCCATTCCCAATATATCGGTTAACACCACCCATTTATCCGGTTCGAAAATCAGCCCCATGGCAATTCCAGCAACGTGTGATTTTGTTGGAACCCCAGCCGCTCTCAAAGAAAGTGAGCCGGAGCAAACGGTTGCCATGGAGGATGATCCGTTTGATTCAAGAATTTCAGAAACGACTCTTATCGTGTAGGGAAATTCATCTTCTGAAGGTATCATTCTCTTTAAGGCTCTTTCGGCAAGATGACCGTGCCCTATTTCTCTTCTGCCCGGGCTGCCAAATCTTCCGGTTTCTCCAACGCTGTACGGCGGAAAGTTATAATGGAGCATAAAGCGTTTTTCGCCTTCTTCAAGCAAAGTGTCTATGACCTGCACATCCATTTGAGCTCCTAACGTTACAACTCCGAGACTTTGCGTTTCTCCACGTGTGAAAAGCGCGCTTCCATGTGCACGAGGGAGAAGATCTAATTCACAAGTTATGGGCCTAATATCGTCTGGAGTTCTTCCATCAACCCTTTTGTTTTTTTCAACTATCATTCTTCTCATGGTGTGTTTAACCATTTCCTCGAATTCATCGTAAAGAAGTGTTTTCAGGTTTTTTAAATCCTCTTCTTCATAGTTATCCTCTTCTTCAATTTCAGCCATGAGAGAATCTACCACATCGTTTTTGTACGCTTCTATTTCCTTGTCACGTGCCAATTTTCCTTGAGTAAGGAGCCTTTTTTCCAATTCATCGATATTTACCTTTTCTTCCAGTCGCTTTTTGATGTTCTCGTCAAGTGTTGGAGGTGTGAATTCAAATTTTTCAACTTCAAATTCAGAAAGTATTTCTTCTTCGAAACTTATCAATTCTTTTATGGCTTCGTGCGCTTTCATCAACGCTTCTACCATTATTTCCTCTTCTGCTTCATCGGCTTCTCCTTCAACCATGGTAATTGCATCTTTTGTTCCAGCGACGACCAGATCTATTTTTGCGTTTTCCGCTTTTTCATCGGATGGAAAGAAAACGTATTCTCCATCTATTAAAGCTATTCTAACTCCTGCAACTATTCCCTCAAAAGGAATGGAAGAAACATTTAGAGCCAACGAAGCTCCAATAATTCCAAGAATATCCGGCGGATTGTCAGGATCAACGGACAAAACTGTCGCCACTATTTGAACTGGCATTTTGAATCCTTTTGGAAAAAGAGGGCGAATAGGTCTGTCTATCATTCTCGCGGAAAGAATGGCATTTTCGCTAGGCCTTCCTTCTCTTTTTATAAAGCCACCTGGTATTTTTCCCGCAGCGTAAAATTTCTCCTGGTATTCCACAGTGAGTGGAAAGAAATCTAATCCTTCCTTTGCTTTCTTATCCATTACGGCCGTTACAAGCATTTTAGAATCGCCGTAACTTACAACAAAAGCCCCGTCCGCTTGTTTGGCCATCTTCCCATTTTCAATCATAAGTTCATTTCCATGGAATTCTTTTTTCCAAACTCTGTACATCAGATCACCTCTTGAATTCGTCATCGTGAATATCTTGTCAATTCTAGATTTTAGACTTAAAGAGCGGGACATTCCCGCTCTTTGCCGTAAAAAAATTTACCGTCTTAATTTCAATTTCGCGATCAATTCTTTGTAAACGGTTGGCTTTCTTTCTCGCAAATACCTAAGGAGTCTTCTTCTTTTACCAACCATTTTTAAAAGTCCACGTCTTGAGTGAAAATCTTTGGGGTGAGTCTTCAAGTGTTCAGTAAGATGGGAAATCCTGGAAGTTAAAAGTGCTACCTGCACCTCTACCGAACCCGTGTCTCCCTCGTGAATCCTGTAAGATTCGATGATCTTCTCTTTTTCTTGTTTATCCATTATGACACCTCCAAAATAAATATTGAACCAAGAGAGGGTGATTTATCCCGTCTCTGAGTCCAGGTCTAACCAATTCTATCACATTTTTAGCGAAATCCATTTTGCATTTAACAAAAACTACAACGATGGTTATGAAAGCGAAATGATGATAATTCCAATTCGTCTTCAACAGCTTTTTTACGTTAAATTTCTATTTCGACACTTCGATAGTGGTAGAATTTGACTGTACGATTAAGATTTGGGTGGATGAAAGGAGCGTTTAAAATGAGCATATTTGTCGCGATAGTTGGTGGAAGTGGCGCGGGGAAGACAACTGTCGCAAGGGAAATAGTAGAAAATTTTAGTGAAAAAGCCATATGTTTGAATATGGACAATTACTACAAAGATCTGGAAGACGGTGTAGATCCACGCGAAGTGAATTTCGATTCTCCAATGGCTTTTGATTTTGATCTCTTTTTCAAACATTTAAGGGAGTTAAAAAATGGAAAAGAAATAGAAGTTCCAACTTACAGTTTTGTTACCTACAGGCGGAATTCTTCTCAAACAGTGCGTATTTCCCCGAAAAAGTTGGTAGTCGTTGAAGGTATTTTGGTACTTTACAATGAAAAAATAAGAAATCTTTTTGATCTCAGCATATACGTTGATGAAGACGCTGATGAAAGGCTTATAAGAAGAATAGAAAGAGATACAAAAGAGAGAGGAAGATCGGTTGATTCCATCATATCTCAATATAGAAAATTCGTTGCGCCAGCCTTTAGAAGTTTCATTGAACCTCAGAAATATCAATGTGATATTATCTTGCCCCGCGGTGGTGAAAACAAAACTGGGCTTTCAATGATAATGGGAGCTCTTGAAAAGATGATGAATAGCGAAAAATAACAAAAAAGTTTTTAAGATGGTAAAATATCTTCAAGGCGATCCATTTTTTGTTTTCAAACGAAATGAATCAAAATAAATGGAGAAAGGAATGAAAAAAGTTGATTTCTACAATTACCATGAAATGGAATGGTTCCGCTTTGGAACTCATAGATCAAAGAAAATTACCTCATGTTGAGGAGTACGTAAGATGCCAAACTTCCGAATGCGTGGCAAAAGCCATAAAAGATATGATAGTTCGCGGCGCTCCAGCAATAGGCGCTTCAGCCGCCTTTGGATATGTTCTTGGAGCGATGGAAAATGAAAAAGATTTGAGTGTGGCAAAGATGGAAGAAGTTAAAGAAAAACTTGCCAACACACGACCAACAGCGGTTAATCTCTTTTGGGCGTTAAAAAGAATGCACTCCAAATTTCTTGAGATTCATTCTCAGTCTAAGAGTGCAAAGGAGGTTGTATCCCTTTTAAACGATGAAGCGGAGAAGATAGCACAAGAAGACATTGAGGTCAACAAAAGGATGGGAAATTACGGTCAAGAGCTTTTTCCAGAAGATGTAACTGTTATAACGCATTGTAACGCTGGAGCGCTTGCCACCGTAGATTACGGAACCGCTGTGGGCGTCATTCATGCGGCGTTAGATCACGGTAAAACCGTGCACGCTTTTGTTGACGAAACGCGCCCTTACCTGCAAGGTGCTCGTCTGACCGCGTGGGAGCTTTTAAAGCTTGGAGTTGACACAACGTTAATTTGTGATAATATGGCCGGATGGGTTATGAAAACGAGAAAAGTCGATGCGATAATAGTTGGCGCTGATAGAATAGCTGCAAATGGTGATACGGCAAATAAAATAGGAACCTACTCGTTGGCATCTTTGGCCAAAAAACACGGTGTTAAAGTGTATGTGGCCGCACCGCTTTCAACAATAGACGTAAGTATAAAAGATGGTAGCGAGATTCCCATAGAAGAGCGATCGCATGAAGAAGTAACGCACATTCAAGGCGTTAAAATAGCGCCTGATGACGTTAAAGTTTACAACCCGGCCTTTGATGTTACCGATGCAGAGATGATAGATGCAATAATAACAGAAAAGGGAGTTTTAAGATATCCTTATGTTGAATCGATAAAGAAACTTTTTGAGCAAAAATAATTTGGGAGGCAAGAAGTGCGCGTTAATCCGATGGGAAACGAACCTTCTCGCTCGGTAAAGAATAAAAAAAAGGTAAAAGGATCACACGGAAGATATTCAAAAGTTGAAAACAAAGGCTTTGCCGATTTTTTAATCGAAGAGGAAGAGAAAGATTTAAACGCTTTGATGGATGAAATAGTCCAAAGCGGAAATGATTTTTCTCGTTCGCCAACGGAAGAGAACTTTGAAAATTACAAGAAAAAAGTAAAAGAGTTCTTGAAATTAATCGAAAAAAGGCTTTACAGGACGAATGAATTGACTTCCATAGAAGAGAGAAGAGCGAAGTTGTATTTTATAGTTGAAGCCGTTGACAAAGAGCTGGAAGAGATATCAAAGAGATTATTCGAAGCCGAGCGTTCCACACTTTTTTACGCGTCTAAAATTGGAAAGATAAATGGCCTTTTAATGGACATTTACAGGTAATGAAAGATGCAGAAGATGTGAAAAGTATGAAAGCGATTGTTGAAAGGGTAAGAAAAATTGTAGAAAGCGATGGACCAACACGATTGCTTTTAAAGGCAAAAGGCACGTTGGTGAAAAGGTATTTTTTGAAAAAACTTATCGAAAGCGTTGAAGAAAAGGACGCTTCGTACGATCTTTTTTGGTTAAACCGAGATGGAGAAAAGGTAAAAGTTGAAGATGCCAGAAAAGTAGCTGATTTTTTAAGTTATTCTCCGTCAATTGCAAAACATAAGTACATCGTGTCAGAGGAATTCACGAATTCAACGCCTGAGGCGGCATCGGCTCTTCTAAAAATCACAGAAGAACCTCCAGAATATGCGGTATTCATCTTTTTTACGTCCAGTTTTTCTCAAATATTTTCCACTATCAAGAGTCGGTTTATTTCTTTGAATTTGAATATAAAAACCGAAAGCCTGATGGAAAAAGAAAAAGTCGACGCGATAAACGCAAGTGAATTGAAATTCTGGATTGACGATGTGGAACATGCGTTGTACATATCTGAAAATGTTGAAAAGCTTGATAAATTGCTTGTAAGTGCTGTTGATGTTCTATCCATTGTTGAAATTGTAAAAAGCGAAGTGCTTTCCAGTGAAGAGACACTACCTTTCGAATTGGAATTCCTCTTTGAAAAACTTTTACTCTTTTTGAGAGAAGAAGAAGTGGTTGAAGTTTACCAGGCGTTAAAAAGCATGTTAAATCCGAAAAATTCTTTAAGTGTTTTTAATGCCTTTTTGGAAGCCGCACTTGTGATCGTCGAAGATCTTGTAATTTTGAAAAAGACGAGTTACTGGCAGGCATTGAAACGTCCGAATTACGTGAACAATTACGTGGAAATGGAAGAACCAAGTATTAACGATGTGGAGTGGATTTTAAAAATAAGAGAAAAAAAGTATCGTAGCAAGGTGAACGTTGAAGTGGGAATTTTTTTGCTTTTAACGAAATTCGCCACTTTGAAAAGGAAGTGATCTTTTGAATTTGTATGGAGTTGCTTTTGATAGAGTTGGGAAAGTGCATAAATTTTCTTCTGAAGATGAATACAAACGTGGTGAAATGGTCATAGCGGAAAGCGAATTTGGTTTGGAATTGGGAGAAATAGTTAAGGTGTTTGAAGAAAGCGATGAAGAAGTGGAAAAAGCAATTTTGAGAAAAGCAACCTTCGAAGATATGGACACACAAACCCAAAATGACAAAGACGCCAAAATCGCTCTGGAAATATCGAAAGAAAAAGTTATAGAACACGCGTTGCCGATGAAAATGCTTCGTGCGAAATACGTTCTTGATCGTTCAAAACTCGTTTTTTTCTTTTCGGCGGACGGGAGAGTCGACTTTAGGGCTCTCGTCAAAGAATTGGCAACTGTCTTCAAAACAAGAATAGAACTTCGTCAGGTCGGAATAAGAGACGCGGCCAAGATGATAGGCGGAATAGGATTATGCGGAAGACAAACGTGTTGTTCTCTCTTTGAAAGAGATTTTAAGAGCATCACTTTAAAATACGCGAAAGCTCAACAGTTGATGATAAATCCTTCCAAGATCTCTGGAGCGTGTGGAAGACTTTTGTGCTGTTTGGCATTTGAGAATGATACGTATCTTGAAATACTAAAAGATATGCCTGATGTTGGAGAGAAAATAGAGTATAAGGATGAAGAATACGTTGTGAGTGAACTTAACATCTTTCATAAGACACTTAAAGCGAGAAATACCGAAGGTAAAATAATCGTTTTGCCATTTGAAGAAGTCTTAAAGCTCGCAGAAAAAAAAGTTGAAAACGGAGAAAACGAAGAATGCGATTCGAAATCTTAAAAAAAGACAAAGAAGCCAGGAAAACGATTCTACACTTAGCACATGGAGAGGTTAAAACTCCAGTTTTTATGCCCGTTGGAACAAACGGGGCTGTGAAAATGTGTCCCCACGAGTGCGTGAAAAGAGCTGGCAGCCAGATTGTTTTGGCTAACGCTTTTCATCTTTACCTTCGGCCTGGAATGGACGTGTTAGAAAAATTTGGTGGGCTCCATAAATTTGCTTCGTGGGACATTCCAATTCTTACCGATAGCGGAGGTTTTCAGGTTTTCAGCCTTTCAAAACACGTTGAAATAGATGACGATGGCGTTAATTTTCGTTCCCCTTTAGATGGTTCCACACACCGTTTTACACCTCAAAAAGTCATGCGCATTCAACAAACGATAGGTTCAGATATAGCGATGGTGTTGGATGAGTGTTTGGCTCCTGGAAATGATATGAAAGCCACCGAAATCTCTTTAAAACGGACCACCAAGTGGGCAAGAGAAGCATTAGAGTACCATACACGTCAGGATCAGGCGCTTTTTGGAATAACGCAAGGAGGCTTTTTCAGAGAAACTCGTATTGTGAGCACAAAAGAAATAACTTCTATGCCTTTTGATGGTTTTGGAATAGGTGGATTGAGCGTCGGGGAATCTTTTGAGAAAACCATTGAAATGTTAGATGTTATAATGCCTTTGATGCCGGAAAACAAGCCACGGTATTTAATGGGAGTTGGCGATCCGGTTTTGATGCTTGAAGCCATTGAAAGAGGTGTTGACATGATGGATTGTGTCTTGCCAACAAGATTGGCAAGACATGGAGCCGTTTTTACCTCTCATGGTAGATTAAACATTAAATCCGCGGCGTACGCTTTGGATGATTCACCATTGGATGATGAGTGTGATTGCGAAGTGTGTAGAAATTACTCTAAAGCTTACATTCATCATCTTTTCAAGAAAAAAGAATCGACTGCCATGATCTTTGCAACATACCATAACATATACTTTTTACACAAGTTGATGCAAAAGGCAAGGAATGCCATTGAAAATGGGGAATTTTCTGAATTCAAAAGTGATTTTTTAAAGAAGTTCAAAGGAGATTGATCGAAATTAAAGTAAGACTGAAAAAAGGTGTAAAAAAGGTTGGCTGGATCAACCCATGGATATACAAGAACGAAATATTTGAAATTTCTTCGCACAAAAATGGTGAAATATGTGATGTTTTCGATTTTTCAAACAATTACGTTGGAAGAGGTTATGTAAACGATAAATCCGTTATAGCGGTGAGACTTTTAAGCCATTCACCTAAAAAGATAGATAAAGACTTCTTTGTCGAAAAAATAAGTAAGGCGCTTGAAAATAGGAATGAATTCGATGGCGCATTTCGTCTTATTCATTCAGAAGCGGATGGTATGCCTGGCGTGGTGGCCGATCTATTTGGAAAAAATCTTGTAGTTCAATTCAACACGTTAGGTATGGAAAGAAAGAAAGAGGAAATTTTGGACGCCTTTGAAGAACTTTTAAATGTAGATGGAATATTCGAAAAGAGCGAAGGAAGGGCAAGAAAAAGAGAGGGATTAAGCGATTCAATTGGTTGGATAAGGGGAAAAGGTGAAGAACTGATTCCATTTCGTTACGATGGGATAGCTTATTTTTGTGATACTTTAGGGCAAAAAACAGGTTTCTTCTTAGATCAACGTTTCAACGCGAAGGCAATTAGGAATTTTTCGAAAGGCAGAGTATTGGACGTTTTTTCTTACACAGGCAATTTTTCCATAAATGCCATAAAAGGCGGAGCGGATTATGTGCTTTCCATCGACCGCTCTTCGAGGGTGAAATATGTATACGAAAAGATTCTTGACGCTAACAACGTAAAAAGTGGTTACGGGTTTCTTGTCGGAAATGGCTTTGATGAGTTGAGAAAGTTGGAAAAGAAGGGAGAAATTTTCGATCTTATAATTTTAGATCCTCCCGCCTTTGCCAAAAGGAAAAATGAGCTGTCTTCCGCATTGAGAGGGTACAAAGAAATAAATCTTAGGGCAATGAAGATCCTGAAAAATGGTGGATATCTGGCAACATCTTCTTGTTCAGCCGCCGTTGATAGAAACACGTTTTTAAAAGTGGTTGAAAGTGCAGCATCGGATGCCCACAAGAAATTGCAGGTGGTGCATTTTGGTTTTCAAAGTTACGATCATCCCGTTATCGTGGGAATTAAAGAAAGTGAATATTTAAAATTTTTTATCTTCAAAGTGGAGGCGATTTAAATTGAACAAAGACGAGATCATGGAAGTGCTTTCAACAATAAAGTATCCCGGCTATTCCAAAAGCATAACCGACTTTAAAGTCGTAAAAGAAGTAAAGGTGAACGATAAAACCATCGAAATACTTTTGAATCTCGGAACGGCTTCCGACGAAAAGAGAAAGATTATTTACGATGAAATAAGACAAAAATTGGCAAAAGACGGTTTTGAGGTTAAAATATCCACCGTTCAAGAAAAAGGTACAACAGTTGAGCAAAAGCATTTTGTATCAAACGCAAAAAAAAGAATAGCCGTTCTCAGTGCAAAAGGTGGAGTTGGAAAGAGCACATTTGCCGTTTCATTGGCTATTGCGCTAAATCGTAGAGGAAACAAAGTGGGCCTTTTTGACGCCGATATTCATGGTCCGGACGTTCCGAGAATGTTGGGCTTACAACAACCCGCGCGTGCGGATAAAGAAAAGAATATGATAATTCCAAATGAAAAGAATGGAATATATTCCATGTCTTTGGGATACGTCGTAGATCCAGAAACACCAGTTATTTGGAAAGGAGCCATGGTTTCAAAGGCAATTGTAGAACTACTTCAATTTACGGCTTGGCCAGAAATGGATTATTTCATAGTAGACCTTCCCCCTGGTACAGGCGACGCAGCTTTGAGTATAAACCAAAATATGGATCTGGATGCTGCTATCATAGTAACCACGCCAAACTCGTTGGCCATAATGGACGCTGCCCGCGCGACAGCTTACTACAACCAACTTGGTACCAAGGTAATAGGATTCGTAGAAAACAGTGGTTACTTTGTTTGCGATGAGTGCGGGAAGAAATCGTATCCGTTTGGAAATGCAGATCCGGTAGCTATAGAAACGCAACTGAAAGTTCCGTGCCTCGGTGTATTGCCATTTGAACCAAAAATTGAAGAAGCGTCGGATAATGGGGATCTCTTTTCAGCACTGGATACGGAATTCTTCAAAATTATGGATTCCATTGCCGAAAAAATAGAAAAAGATTAAGGGGGTAATCCTTTTGAGATGGTCACAACTTTACGCACCAACTCTTAAAGAAGTACCATCTGATGCAGATGTAAAAAGTCAAGAGCTTTTAATAAGGGCCGGTTTCATACGAAAGACCGTGGCGGGCGTTTACACTTATCTTCCTCTTGGTTTAAGAGTTTTACAAAAAATAACACAAATAGTCAGGGAAGAGATGAATGCCATTGGAGCTCAAGAACTGCTAATGCCTATAATGCAACCGGCGGAAATATGGAAAACAACCGGTCGGTGGGAGGATTACGGCCCTGAAATGATCAAATTTTTGGACAGAAACAAAAGAGAATTCACTCTGGGTCCAACTCATGAAGAGATGATCACGACTTTGGTAAAAGGTGAGTTAAAATCATACAAACAATTGCCCGTAACCCTTTATCAGATCAACACGAAGTATAGAGACGAAATAAGACCTCGCTTTGGGTTGTTGCGAGGCAGAGAATTCATAATGAAAGATGCTTACAGCTTTCATTCAGATGATAAATCCCTGGACTTAACGTATCGTGATATGTACAAAGCGTATTCCAGAATATGTGAAAGGATGGATCTCGAATATTTTGCCGTTGAGGCCGATACGGGAGCGATTGGTGGTAACAACTCTCACGAATTCACAGTTTTGGCCAAAAATGGAGAATCAAACATACTTTACTGTGAAAAGTGTGGCTACGCGGCGACGGATGAAAAGGCTGAATACAAGCCTGATTATCCGATTTCCAATGAAAAAGAAGAAGAACTTAAACTCGTCAGCACACCCGATGTCAAAAGCGTTGAAGATTTGACGAAATTTCTGGGTGTAACCGAAGAAAAAGTAGTTAAGAGTATGGTTTACATTGGGCGAAACGGCATATTTATGGCTTTGATCAGGGGAGATTTGGAAGTGAATGAAGCAAAGCTAAAAGCCCATTTTAAAGATCAAACAATTCGGAAGGCTACTCCCGAAGAAGTACAAAATGCTTTAAAAGTGCCGGTTGGCTATCTTGGTCCAGTGGGCGCTGAGGTTAAAATTTTTGCCGATTTTTCGGTAAAAGGTATGAAGAATTTTGTCGTAGGTGGAATGAAAGAAGGATTTCATTACGTAAACGCCAATTTTGACAGGGATTTCAAAGTTTCTGAGTGGATTGATATGAAAAAAGTGACGGCTGGAGACAGATGCCCTAAGTGCGGCGCTCCCTTAAAAATGAAAAAAGGCATAGAGGTTGGACAAATTTTCAAGCTTGGTTCTAAGTATTCCGAGAAACTCGAGGCCTTTTATGTGGATAAAAACGGGCAACAAAAACCTTTTGTAATGGGATGTTATGGTTGGGGAGTCAGTAGGACTATGGCCGCGGTTGTTGAACAGTATCACGATGAAAACGGTATGATCTGGCCGCGCTCAATATCTCCCTTTGAAGTGATTGTAACAGTGGTTAATTCTTCTAACGAAGAGCAAATGAACTTTGGAAAAGAACTTTACGAGTCCTTGAAAAATTCTGGTTTAGATGTACTGTTAGACGATAGAGAAGTTTCTGGAGGTTTTAAATTCAAAGACGCCGATTTAATAGGAATCCCTTTGAGAATTACCGTTGGTAGAAACTTGAAAAATGGAAAAGTTGAGATGAAATTGAGAAATTCTCAGGACAAATTTGAAATAAAGGCTGAAAAAAACATCGTGGTAAAAGAAGCTGAAAAGATGCTAAACGGTTACAAATTAAAGAAGTGATATAAGTTTATATGAAAAAAGCCTGGGCGTTTTTTAGCAAGATATCACCGGAATACTTGTTGTTGTTAACATTCGCTGCTCTCATATTCACAGGCACATTGCTGTTGATGTTGCCTTTTTCTACCACACACGGGATTAAACCGGTAGACGCTTTGTTCACTTCGACGTCTGCCGCGTGCGTAACTGGTTTAATAGTAGTTGATACTCCGCACGCTTTTACTCTTTTTGGCCAATTGGTGATATTGATTTTAATTCAAATTGGCGGGCTTGGCATAATGACATTGACAACATTTTTTGCCATGCTTTCCGGAAGAAGGATAACGTTAAGAAATAGAATATTGGTTGCCAATACTTTAAACGTAGACAGATATGGCGGCATATTAAGGTTAATAACTTTGGTGATAAAATACACCTTTATGATAGAATCCACCGGAGCGATGATCATGTTTTTCAGGTTCTACCAGGATTTTCCTAACAAGCCGTGGTACGCTTTATGGCAATCTATCTTTCACTCCGTATCGGCCTTTTGTAATGCTGGATTTTCACTTTTTTCAAACAATTTGGAAGGTTTTACTTCCGATCCACTTATCAACATAACCATAATGGCTCTCATTGTATTGGGAGGAATAGGTTTTGCCGTCATATGGGAAATAGAGATTGTTAAATTCAAATGGAGCCGTATGAGCCTTAACACAAAGCTTGTTTTATCAACAACGTTTTTCTTAATAGTCAGTGGGTTTTTGATTTTGCTGGCATTGAATTACGCCTATTTGAAGAAAAGAATGGGGTTTGGAGAGATAAGCTGGATCAGCATTTTTCAAGCCGTAACTCCGAGAACTGCGGGATTTGATACTTACCCAATTTCTCATCTTTCCACACCGGCGCAACTTGTTATAATCATGTTGATGTTCATAGGAGGTTCTCCTGGGTCGACGGCAGGAGGTATAAAGACAACCACTTTTGCCGCTATTTTGTTGAAAACGGTGGGTTTTTTCCGTGGAAAGGATGAAATGACCTTTCTTGGAAAGAACATATCTCACGCCTCTTTTAGAAAAAGCGTGGCGGTGCTTTCTTTGAGTTTATTGGCCGTTTTTACGGGAATATTTTTGTTGGGAGTAACGGATCCTTTTCTACCATTCAAAGACGAAGTCTTCGAAGTTTTTAGCGCATTTGGGACTGTCGGATTGGACCTTGGCATATCATCTGTTTTGAGTTTTTGGGGAAAGATTGTGGTTGTGCTTCTCATGTACGCCGGGAGAATGGGAATAGTCACGATCGTAGCGGCATTCATAAAGAAAAGAAATATACTTTACAATTACCCTTCTGAAGATGTGATAATTGGTTAAGGGAGGAACTTATGTCAAAACAATATGTGGTCATAGGATTAGGGGAATTTGGAAAGAACCTGGCGAAGTATCTTCAAGATATGGGGAACGAAGTTCTGGCGATAGATGGAGCAGATGAAATAGTTCAAGAGCTTTCTTCGGATTTAACGTACGTTGTCAAAGCGGACGCTACTTCTCAAGAAGCTCTGGAAGCGTTAGGCGTGAAGAATTTTGACGTTGCAATTGTAAGTGTTGGAGGAAAAGATGTGCAGGCGTCGATTCTTATTAGCCTTATTCTTAAAGATATGAAAATCCCAACCATAATAGCGAGAGCAAGTACCGAACTCCATGGACGCGTACTTGAAAAAATAGGTGTTAACTTAGTCGTTTACCCGGAAAAGGAAATGGCCTTGAGCCTTGCAAAAAAATTAACCATGCCTAACGTGGTAGAAAAAGCAACGGTTGCTGGAAATTACAAAATATACGAAGTAAAAACTCCCGCCTCTTTTGATGGAAAGAGTTTACAGGAATTGAAACTAAACAAGCGTTACGAAATGACCGTTATGCTTGTAAAGGGCGCAGACGAAAAGATAGAGTTTCCTTCTGCTCAAACCATTTTGCGAAAAGACGATACAATGATAGTTTTGAGCACTGATGAAGGAATGAAAACATTTTCGGAGGAGAACAATGGGGATATTTAATTTTTTCAAAAAGGGTTTAAAAAAGACAAAAGAAGGCTTCTTTGGAAAAGCCATTTCCATATTAAAGGGCGGTCTAAACGATGAAAAATTGGAAGAAATTGAAGAACTTTTACTTTTGGCAGATGTTGGACCTGAAACTTCGAATTACATCGTTGAAAATTTGCGGAAGAAAAAGGGAGAACCAATAGAAATATTGAAATCTACACTTCTTGAACTTTTGGGTGAAAACGAGGATATCTCCTTTTCTCAACAACCCCCAACTGTTTACACGTTGGTAGGCGTTAATGGTTCGGGAAAAACGACCACCGCTGGCAAGCTGGCGTGGAAATTCAAAAAGGAAGGAAAAAGGGTCTCTCTTGCCGCGGCGGACACGTTTCGCGCTGCAGCTATAGAACAGCTGAAAGAATGGGGGAAAAGGGCGAATGTTCCGGTTATAGCGCATCAAATGGGAGCTGATGCTGGCGCTGTGGCGTATGACGCCGTTAATCACGCTATTTCAAACAATATAGACGTTACCATAATTGACACGGCGGGAAGGCTTCACACCAAGGATAATTTAATGCGAGAATTGGAAAAAGTTCACAAAGTTATAAAGAAGCTGCGTGAGGATCAACCAACTGAGGTGTTGATGGTGCTCGACGCCACGATAGGACAAAATGCCATTCAACAGGCGCGCATATTCAACGAAAGCGTTGGAATAACCGGTATCGTGCTTACAAAATTAGATGGAACTGCCAAGGGTGGAATGGTTTTTTCAATAAAGAAAGAGCTTGGCATTCCAGTAAAACTCGTTGGAGTTGGAGAGGGAATAGAAGATCTCAAAAAATTCGACGCCAATGAGTTTGTAAACGCAATTCTTGAATGATGGATAAATTGTCGTCTATTTTAATGCAAAAGATGCTTTCTGAAGAAGGCGAAAATGCCCTTCACGTTGCTAATGTGATAAGAAGATACGGTGTCGATGGATGGAATCAAAAGAAAATGGAAAGAGCTCTTAAGATGATAAACCCAAATCTTAAAGAGCTCTCTCTTTTCTTTGATGTAATTCCATCAGATGTTGAAAAAATTTCAAAAGAAAAGAGAATTTCCCTTTCAAATTTAACCTTTGTTTGCATGGTATTAAAGCCGGCTTCTTTTTTTGTTATGAACGAAGAAACGCTTTTTCTTTCTAAAGAGCTCGGCATTCATTCAAAGAATTACAGCGAATTTTTAAATGCATGGAGAAAACTCCTTAATTCTCATAAGGAATACGTGGACGATTTTTTGGATCTTTACCTACTTTTATTTGGAAAAAATGATAAAAAAATGAGCGATAATTCCATAGTTTTAGAACTTTCAAATATCTTCAAAAACAAAGATTTTCTTTCTTTGACGCAAAAAGATGTGAACGATTTTGAGGAAATATACTCATCTTTACTTCCTTCAGATAGAGAAAAAGTCGCACGCAAGATATCGGATCCTTACGTAAAGGGCGTTCTTTTAAGAAGAGTTAACAGGGCTTTGATAGTTGATGGCAGCAACATCGCCATGGTAAATAGAACAAAAGCCGATCTGGATAACATCTTTTACGTTTTTAAAGCAATTGGGAATATGAAAAAAGTGCCATGGCCTTTTTTTATTGTATTTGATGCCAATTTTCCTTATCAGTTAAAGGCTTTTCAAAAAGTGCTTTTTGAAAGAGAATTCCAGTGCCATCCACATGTTTATCTTCATTCTCCCGCCGATGAAAAGATACTGGAAATGGCTTCTTACATGCCATCTTACGTTTTAACGAACGATAGGTACCTTGATTACCCAAAAGTTGATTTTTTGAGATTGAAATTTGATGGAAAGAAAGTTTGGGAAGATCGTAGATGAGCGTAGAAATATTCTTTGGAGGCGAAAGAGATGTTTCAAAACGTGAATGTTTTAGAAAGCGCGATGAACGTTTCGACTTTAACCGCAAAAGTGATAGCAAACAATATAGCCAACGCCAGCACACCGAATTTCAAAGCAAGCTACGTTGTACCTGTAGTGCGTGATAACCCCTTGCGCGTTGAAGCAAAAGTTGTAACCGATACCAGTAGCTCCATAAGCAATGATGGAAACAACGTTGATGTAAACGCGCAAATGGCGTTACTTTCGAAAAACACCATAAGGTATGAAGTTCTCACGCAACTTGCTTCTATGAGCTTTAAAAGGTATACGGACGTGTTAAGAGGAGTGTGATAAGCATTGTCACTTTTTAACGCTATAGACATATCTTCTTCTGGAATGACGGCTCAACAATTAAGGGTGGATATCATATCGAATAACATAGCCAATGCTGACACAACGAGAACTGCTGACGGTCAACCGTACAGGAGGGAGATACCGATTTTTGCCGAGCGTTTCAGAGAAACGATGAACGGTATGATACCCGCCGGAGTTGAAGTGGTAAAAGTGGCCAAAGACAAATCGCCATTTCGAGAGGTTTACGATCCAACGAATCCAGATGCGGATAAAAACGGTTACGTTAAAATGCCAAACGTTAACGTGCTGAGAGAAATGGTAGATCTCATAGCTGCGCAAAGGACTTATGAAGCTAATGCGACCGTTATAAGCAACGTTAAAGCCATGGCTAGTGCGGCAGTGCAAATTGGGAGGTGAAGATTTTGGTAAGCCCAATTAATCCAATAGAACCAATAAAGCCCATCTCGTCAGAAGCGAATCAAGTGGCGAATAAAGGTGGAACGGATTTCAAAAAAATCCTTGAAAGCGCCATAAATAAGGTAAATGATACCGTTAGTAACGCGGAAAAACTCTCTAACGATTTCGCTACAGGAAAAACATCAGACATCCATTCGGTTATAATAGCCGCTGAAAAGGCGGATATAATGCTTCAATTGACGAATGAAGTGAAAAACAAGATAGTAGAAGCTTATCGAGAGATCATGAGGATGCAGATTTAGGCTTTTGCCTTATTTCATGGATCATGGTTACAAAGCCAAGAAGGATGGGAAGGTAATATGTTGTCAATCTCCACATCAGGATCCCTGTCATAACTGCAGACTTGTTGCCGTATAGTGAAAGAACCGCGTAAAATCCGCCTTCCACGCCACCAGATGATCCCGGAGTGGGCACGTAATATATAACAAATGAAAGAAGAATGAAGACCGCGCTTAAGTTCAAAAAAGAAAGTTGAAAAGGCGCAGAGGCGTTTAGAGAAGAAATGGTAAGGGCGCGATAGAGAATGTAATAAAGTAAAAGAAGAACTAGCACTCCCATACTTCCATCGAATATTACGAGCCATGGCTTTTTTGTCCATATGAGTTTCATGGAAGCGTAGAAATTATCCAATTTCTTTGAAAGATCATCAAGGACGGTATCTGGATCCTTTTTAAATAGCTTTATGGACCATTTTACAATCCCCATTTTTTCGAGCCTTCTCATGAATTTCTTGCCAACTGTTGGAACCAAGAAGAAAAAAACCATTCCTAAGGAAAATATAACGCTTAAGAGAATGACAAGCCATATCATCTTGTTAAGAATCGGTATTCCAACTCGTATGTATGGAAGGTATTTGTTCATGAGAAAAAGCGAAGAAAAGGATAGAAAAATCAACATATTCGACCATCTCGTCAGAATAATGGCAGAAGAATTTTCGGCGCTCATTCCCCATTTTGAAAGATGCCATATTTGATACGGTTGCCCTCCTGCCGAAAATGGGGTTATGTACGTGAAAAAATAACCTAAAATCGAATTTCTGATAGCTACGCTCCATGTTGTTTTTTCATTTAAAAAATGGGATAAAACCAGTATTCTAATGGCATCTATTATGAATATCAAGAAAAAAAGTCCGAACTCTATTGCTATCTCCAGCGGAGGGAAATCTTTTACACTTTGAATTATGTTGCCGCTTTTGGAAAAAATCATTATAACGGCCACAACCGAAAAACTTGATAAAACCGCTATCGTAAGATTTCTTAAAAGTTTCTTGTTTTGAGAATCGTCTTTTTCTGCTACCATTTTGGATTCCTCGGATCGACAATTTTGCCTTTTACGCCTTTTATTCCATCTTCAAAACCACGAAAAGCGTAAGGCTTGGTTTCTGGAGAAACGTAAGCCCAGATATATCTGTCCACAAAAAAATAACTTTTCAACGCAGTGTGTATTAGCATGGAATCTCTCGTTGCGTTGAGAGCATTTCTGAATATGTAATAAACTTTCCACGGTGGGATAGCTGGTTTTGAAAATGGAAAACGAAATATCCTCTTTTGACGTATCCAATCTTTATGTTCTATAAGGCTTGAATGAACCCTCAAAAGTTTCAAACCATGGCGCCTTATTCGCATGGAATATTCGTAGTCATCCGCATATATGAAAAAGCCTTCATCTGGAAGCCCGACTTTTTGCACAGTTTTTGAACTAACTGTGAAACCAACAAATGTGCCAACTCTAGATAAAGAGACCTTTTCTTTTGGCGTGGCGTTTGGAATTTTTACCAATTTGCTCAAAAATGCCCCAATGCTCTCATCTTTTTTGAACTTTTCTATGTGCTTTTCCAATTCCTCAAGCGCGTTTTTGTAGGGCAACGCGTCATCATCCATCATCCAAACCCACTCTGCTCCACGTTCAATGGCTTCTTTCAATCCCCTTGAGAATCCTCCAGATCCTCCTAGATTTTCTTTTAATCTTTTCACAAAAATTCTTTTTTCTTTTTCCATTGTAGATAAAAAATCGCGCGTTGAGTCTGTACTCGCGTTGTCTACAACGAGAATTTCATCTGGAAGGCGGCTTTGATTCAAAAGCGCCTTTATATTCTTTTTCAACCATTCAACTCTATTGTAAGTAACGACAAGCGCCGTTATTTTCATAAAATATTCCTCCACCTTAAAACTTCTTTATATCGCTGAAACCTTCTCCATACGCTTTTTCAACTTCTCCAACAACTATGAAAGCCTGCGGATCTACTTTTCTTATGGTGTGCAAAAGACTCGAAAGTTCCCTTCTCCTAACTACCGTCAATATCATCTTTTTGTCTGTCTTTGTATATCCTCCAACTGCAGGAATGTAGGTAACGCCTCGCTCAAGTTTTTGCATTATATAATCGGCGATCTGATCATTCTTTTCCGAGATTATGTAAACCTGTTTAGACATCTCCATACCACGCATAAGAAAGTCTATTGCCAGTCCATTCAGTATTATGGCAAGCAACGAATACAACCCAATGTTCAGGCCAAACTTAAATCCAGCCAGTATGCCAATGGAAACATCCGCTATCAACACACCCTGTCCCAATGGAACGGCAAAAAATTTGTTCATGAATTTTGCTATTATATCCGTTCCACCAGTGCTTCCATTTTGGGAAAAAGCCAGCGCCATTCCGAAAGCGCCTATAACGTCTCCGAAAATGGTAGCAAGCATCAAATCTCCACCGTTGTAAATTGGAAAGTGCACCATTCTGTTCAAAAAATCAACAAAGAAGGAAAGCAAAAAGGTAGAATATATCGTTTTAAAGCTAAAATCCACGCCCACGAATAAGAGAGAAAGAGCTATCAAAGCGCCGTTTATAATGTACATCCATACACCAACTGGCAAGTTTATAAGGCAATGCAAAACAATTGCCAAACCGCTTGCACCACCACCAGCTATGTTGTATGGCACCAAAAAAGACACAATTGATATGGCGGTTATAAAATCTCCTATAGATATGATGCTGTACTCTTTTACAAAATTCATTACTATTTTACCGCGCACTTTCATTCCTCCTTCCCACCAATTCTAACAAAAAATACGCATTAAAGAAAGCAAAAAACTCTTACATTTTGAAGAATCTGGTTTTTTACACTCATGTTGTGTATGAACATTACGAAGGACAATTTTTTGAAGCCATGTCAGCACTAGTTTGCTCATTTTCCCATCTTGCAATCCAAACGATCCAAAATATGGGGCACTCTCAGAAACTCATTCATGAGTGTCTCACTTTCTCATCACATCCTATACCTCTCAGCCTCATATTCGTGAATCTTCAGAATGGATTTTATACGTTCTGACAAGCATTTTGAATGTATGGTTTGACCACTTTTTGAAATACTTTGTAACATTGATGGTAAACTAAGACTTCTTAACAAAAAAGGCGAAAAACCATCTTGAATCCTGCTATTTTTTATGATATACTACGTGCGAGCCCGGGATGAACTGGGGCGTTGTGAGTAGTCTTTCCGGCCGAACGGAGAGATGGCCGAGTGGTCGAAGGCGCTTGCCTGCTAAGCAAGTGTGGGATTTTCCCACCGTGGGTTCGAATCCCACTCTCTCCGCCATTTATTTGTGCCCGTAGCTCAGCTGGATAGAGCGATAGACTGCGGATCTATAGGCCGGGAGTTCAAATCTCCCCGGGCACGCCAGGTGTTGGTATATGCTTAAATTAAAGATCGATGCTTTGAAACACGAAAAAATCCTCCATGTGGAGGAACTTCTTGATTGGAAAGAACTTGAATTAAACGGCGAAAAATATCCGTACTTTAAGCCTGTGAATGTTAATCTGGAAGCCGCTTTTTCTCGGGGAAGGATAAACGTTAGTGGAACCGTGTCAACGGGAATAATACATCCATGTGATAGATGTTTGGAACCTGTTTACCTTGAAATAAATGGAAAGATAGAAGCGTTGTACCTTCCGCAGGGAAAGAAGCCAAAGTACGTGGAGAAAAGTGTTGAGCTTACGGACTTAGAAAGCACTTTTTATTACTCCGCGAGTGATGAGTACATAGATTTAGAAGAACGAGTTTTAGAAGCCATAGTCATAGAGATTCCCATAAAAGTGTTGTGCAGCGAGGATTGCAAGGGGTTATGTCCACACTGCGGAATAAATTTGAACAAGCACCCTGATCATGTATGCCCGTACCTCGAGAGAAAAGAATCTCCATTTGCCGTGTTAAAAGAAAAGTTCAAGTAAAATGGATAATTCAAAGTTTATTTGATTAAATAATTACTGAATTGAAGGGAGAGTTTACAATGGCGGTACCAAAGAAAAAACCATCGAAAGCCAGAACAAGCAGGAGAAGGGCAACGTACTACAAAGCCATAAAAGTGACAACTGTTAAGTGTCCAAATTGCGGAGAACCAATGTTGCCTCATCATGTTTGCCTCAATTGTGGTTATTACAACGGCAAACAAGTGCTTGAAGTTAAGGAGTGAGCCTTTCATTTGGCAAGGATAGCACTCGACGCATTTGGAAGTGATAACGCTCCCTACGAAGAGACGGAGGGAGCGCTTTTGTTCATTAAAAAGACAAAACATACCGTTATTTTGGTTGGAGACGAAGAAAAGCTCAAAAAGCTCGTCCCTGATGGTACGGAAAGAATAGAGTTTTTTCACGCGCCAAAACGTTTTGGAATGTCGCAAAAGCCCACAGATATTTTAAAAATGAAAGACAGTTCTCTTGCGGCAAGCGCCCAGATCGTTAAAGAAGGAAAAGCGGATGGCTTTGTCAGTGCGGGAAATACCGGCGCGATCTTGGTTTGTGGAACTTTTATTGTTGGAAGGATTAGAGGCGTTGAAAGACCTGCCATAGCCACGACAATTCCATCTGTTTTAGGTGGAACCGTGCTGATAGATTCAGGAGCGAATGCCACCCTTAAGCCTCAAAATTATCCCCAGATTGCCGTTATGGGCTTGGCGTACGCTAAATCAGTTCTCGGAAGGAAGGATCCAAAGTGTGGGCTTTTAAACGTTGGAACCGAGGAAGAAAAGGGAAACGGTACTGTAAAAGAAGCGTACGCGCTGATGCGTGAAAAACTTGGAGAATCCTTTGTAGGAAACGTTGAAGGAAGAGATATCTGCATGGGAAATGTTGACGTTGTGGTAAGCGATGGTTTTAGCGGAAACATAGCGCTCAAAACCCTTGAAGGGGTGGGGGCGTTTTTTTCTAAAAGTCTGAAAGACGCCGTTAAAAGATCGAATATTTTTCAAAAGTTAGGCGCTTTGATGATGAAGGGTACTTTCGATTCTTTTAAGGAAAGCTTCGATTACAGAAAGTACGGAGGGGCTTTCTTGCTTGGCGTTAAGGGAACGGTTGTAAAAGCGCATGGTTCGTCAGATAAATTGGCCATATACAACGCGTTAAGGGTAGCCGCCCAAGGCGTGGAAAATCATATTTTAGACAGGATAAATGAGGGGATATGAATGTGTGGGATATATGGTTTTATTGGGGACGGAAGGGTAGAAGAACTCATTGATGGTTTGAAAAAGCTTGAGTACAGGGGTTACGATTCTGCTGGTATTGCTTACACAAAAAATGGAACCTTGGTTGTGGAAAAACACACCGGAAAGGTGGATGAGCTCAGAAAATTCGTTTCTGAAGGTCTAAGAGAAAGAATAAAAGCCGGTATAGCGCATACAAGGTGGGCGACGCATGGTGCGCCAAATGACTTGAACGCCCATCCACAAACAGATTGCACTAACAAAATAGCGGTGGTCCATAACGGTATAATAGAGAATTTTTCAACTTTAAAAAGCCAACTTGAGTCGGAGGGGCATAAATTCATTTCCAAAACGGATACAGAGGTTATCGCTCATTTGGTTGAGAAGTACTTTGAAGGAGATCTGTTAGAAGCTGTTAGAAGGGCCACACTCGATTTAGAAGGCACTTATGCCATCGGTGTCATCCACGCCGATGTTGAAGACGAAATCGTCTTTGCAAGAAGAAAAAGCCCGTTGGTGCTTGCTACTAATGGGAAAAGGAGCTTTTGCGCTTCGGATGTAACGCCTTTGCTCAGTGAAAGCAGAGATGTGTTTTTTTTGGAAGATGGTCAGATCGCGCGTTTAAAAGCCGGAACATTTGAGATATTCGAAGCTTCTGGAAAAAAGGTAGAAGGCACAAAAAAGCACATTGAATGGGATGAAAAAGACGCACAAAAGGGTGGATACAAACACTTCATGCTTAAAGAGATTCACGAAGAACCTCGCGTTTTATCCGATGCTATAGTTGGAAGAATAAAAAACGATGATGTTATTTTAATGGAACTTGAAGGCTGGGAAAAATTCCTTAAAGATGTGAAGAAAATAAACGTCATAGCCTGCGGAACGAGTTATCACGCCGGTCTCATCTTTAAGTACTTTTTTGAAAGCCTAAGGCCTTTCAACGTGGAAGTTGAAGTTTCTTCGGAATTCAGATATAGGAATGTGCTTGTTGACGATAAAACCCTTACGGTTGCGATAAGCCAATCTGGCGAAACGGCTGACACACTTGAAAGTGTGCGTCTGGTTAAGTCTTTGGGTGGTAAAGTGCTTGCCATTTCAAATGTGGTTGGCTCCACGCTTACCCGCGAGGCGGATAAAACTCTGTACATAAACGCCGGACCGGAAATAAGTGTTGCCTCGACGAAAGCTTACATTGGGCAGCTTATGGTGCTTTATCTGTTGGCGTTTTATATGGAAAAAATTCGTGGCGTTCGCCATCCAAAAATGATTGAGAATATTTCTAAACTTCCAGAATTGGTGGATAATTTTTTGATCTCTTCTGCCGATAAAGTGAAAAATGTTGCCCAAAAGTACGTTGGCTATTCGAATTTCATGTACATAGGGCGTGGAATTCACTTTCCATCCGCTTTAGAAGGCGCTTTAAAGTTGAAGGAAATAAGTTATACAAATGCGGTTGGATACCAGGCTGGAGAGCTTAAACATGGACCAATAGCTTTATTGGACGAAAAATTTCCGGTAATGGCAATTGCCGTGAAGAATAAGTTGAGAGAAAAAATGCTCTCCAATATTCTTGAAACAAAGGCAAGAAATGCCCACGTTGTTGCAATATTGACCGAAGGTGATGAAAGCACTCTCAAGATGATTGACGATGCTATTTTCTTGCCAAACGTTGAAGATTACCTTTATCCTTTTTTAATAGCGACGACTTTTCAACTCTTCGCTTATTATGTGGCTGATGAAAGGAATTTAAACATAGATATGCCGAGAAATCTTGCAAAGAGCGTAACGGTGGAGTAAGCATTTTGGAAAATTTGATGCGGGGAGGCACGAACGTTGGGTATCTTAAAGAGGATATGTGAAGAAATTTCAAAAGATGAAGACGCGGATGTAACCGTTCTCAAGATGACCGAATTGAGTTACATGACCGATTATTTTGTGATTGCCACCGCTGACTCAAACACTCAGATGAAAGCGATGCGTGATAGAATCGTTGAGCTTCTAAAAGAAAATCGCCATCCCATAGTTTTTTACGATAAAGATTCGGATCATGATTGGATGATAGTTGATGCCGAAGAAGTGGTGGTTCACATTTTCACGAAAAAGGCAAGAGAGTTTTACGATTTAGAATCGTTGTGGTCTGATGCCGAAAGAGTGGATCCAGGTAAGGAGGATGAGGATTGAATGTACGATCATAAAAAAATAGACAAAAAATGGCAGGAAAGATGGGAAAAGGCTGGTATCTTTCATACACCAAAAAAGTCTGAAAAGCCAAAGTATTATTCGTTGGTGATGTTTCCTTACCCATCGGGGAGTATTCACGTCGGACACGTGAAAAATTACACCATTGGAGATGTGGTGGCTCGTTACAAAAGAATGAGAGGGTATAACGTCTTGAATCCTTTTGGTTTTGACGCCTTTGGATTGCCCGCTGAAAATGCCGCAATATCTCATGGAAACATCCATCCAGAAGAATGGACAAGAAAAAACATAGAAACGATACGTTCTCAAATAAAAAAGCTTGGTTTTAGCTACGATTGGGATAGAGAAGTTATAACCTGTGATGAAGATTATTACAAATGGACTCAATGGATATTTTTAAAATTGTACGAAAAGGGTTTGGCGTATAAAAAGACGGGGGCCGTTAACTGGTGTCCTCATTGCAAAACCGTTCTGGCGAATGAGCAGGTTGTAGATGGAAAGTGTGAAAGGTGTGGAACGCCAGTTGTTGTAAAGCAACTTGATCAATGGTATTTGAAGATCACGGATTACGCTGAAGAACTGGATGAATTTTTGGACAAACTAGATGGATGGCCAGAAAACGTGAAGACCATGCAAAGAAATTGGATAGGAAAAAGCGTTGGCGCCGAGGTGAATTTTAAGATAGCCGAGAGTGGAAAAGAGCTCAAAATTTTTACAACAAGGCCCGATACCTTGTGGGGAGTAACGTTCATGGCGATAGCGCCAGAGTCACCCCTTCTTGAAGAGCTCACGCTGGAAGATAAGAAAACAGAAGTTGAAGAATTCTTAGCCAAGATAAAAGCTGGCAAAAACAGATTTGAAAGATTTTCTGCGGATGCTCCAAAAGAAGGTGTTTTTTTGGGCACACACGCGATAAACCCGGTTAATGGCGAAAAAATACCGATATACGTTGCAAATTACATATTGTACGAATACGGTACCGGTGCCATAATGGCGGTGCCAGCTCACGATACGAGGGACTACGCTTTTGCCGTTAAATACGATCTGCCCATAAGAGAAGTTGTTTCCTCTGATGGCTGTGATTTGCCATATGATGGGGATGGAATTTTGAAGGATTCCGGGCCGTTTACGGGCCTGAACAACAGAGATGCCATAGAAAAAATATTTGAATATCTTGAAGAAAATAAGATTGGAAAGAAAGCCGTAAATTACAAGTTAAGAGATTGGCTCATTTCAAGACAAAGGTACTGGGGCGCGCCCATTCCCGTTGTTTATTGCGAAAAATGTGGAATAGTTCCCGTTAAAGAAGAAGATTTGCCGGTGAAATTGCCAAAGGACGTTAAATTCGATCCAACCGGAAAATCACCCCTTTCCATGGATGAAGAATTCCTTCACACCACCTGTCCAAAATGTGGAGGACCAGCCATTAGAGAGAGCGATACCATGGATACTTTTGTAGATTCTTCATGGTATTACTTAAGGTACGTAAATCCAAAAGATGAAGACAAACCGTTTGAAAAAGCAGATGTTGATGCGTGGCTTCCTGTGGATCAATACATAGGTGGAGTCGAACACGCGATTTTACACTTGCTCTATTCGAGATTTATAACGAAGGCACTTAGAGACGCTGGAGTGCTTTCATTTGACGAGCCATTCAAGAATCTTTTCACTCAAGGCATGATATACAAAGATGGCGCTAAAATGTCAAAATCTAAAGGAAATGTAGTTTCCCCAGATGAAATGATAGAGAAATACGGCGCGGACACCTTGCGCCTTTACATTCTCTTTATGGGACCACCAGAAAAAGATGCGGAATGGCAGGATAGCGGCATCGAGGGAGTAGACAGATTTGTCACGAAGATGTGGAATCTCTTTGAAAAGATCTTACCTCTTATTCGTGAAGCTAAGGGTAAAGTGGATGAAGAAAAATTGGACGATACAGAACATGAATTGAGGTTAAAGCTTCATTCAATGATAAAAAAGATCACTCAAGATATAGAAGGAGCTTTCAGATTCAACACCGTTGTGAGCGGATTTATGGAACTTGTAAATACTTTTACACTGTACGTGAATTCAACCGATGAAAAGAGTTTAAACGTTGATCTTTTAAGGGAATTTGCTGAAAAATTCGTTCCAGCGCTTTCTCCATTTGCCCCACACATTGCCGAGGAATTGTGGGAAAGAATGGGAAAAGAGCCGTTTGTCACAAACGCTTCCTGGCCAACTTACGATGAAAATGCCTTGAAAGCGAGAAGGGTAAAGATGGCAGTTATGGTTAACGGAAAGGTTAGAGCTCACGTAGAAGTCAATCCGGATTTGTCAGATGATGAAATTGTGAAGATCGCGTTGGAAAATGAAAAAATAAAAAACGCTTTGAATGGCAAAGAGCCTAAAAAAACTTTTGTTGTCAAAGGCAAGCTTGTGAACATAGTTTCGTGATTTTACTAGCGAGGTGAAATAATTATGGAATCGAATAAAAAAATACCATCACCGGTGGCGAAAAGGTTGGCGCTTTATCATAGGTGTGTTGAAACTTTGTTAAGAGCCGGAAAAGAAATGGTCTCTTCCAAGGAACTTGGAGATAGGCTTTCCATAAAATCCAGTCAAATAAGAAAGGATCTTTCTTATTTTGGAGGCTTTGGGAAAAGAGGAACCGGTTACAACCTTCATTCTCTTAAAGACGCCCTGGAAAATATAATGGGCATAAACAGAACGTGGAATATAGGCGTTGTTGGAGCAGGTAACATAGGAACAGCGCTGGCAAATTATGAGGGATTGCTGAAAGATGGATACAAAGTTGTCGCACTCTTTGATAAAAATGAAAAGAAGGTTGGAAAAGTTGTTGGAACACGCAGAGTCCCGATTTATCACGTCAATGAGTTATGTGAAAAAATAAAGGAACTTTCAATAGAAATAGGCGTCATAGCGGTACCAGCGGAGTACGCCCAATCAGTAGCAGATAAGTTAACAAATTGTGCTGGAATAAAGGGGCTTGTGAATTTTGCTCCAGTGAAGATATACACGCATCGTGTGGAACTTGAAGATGTTGATATATCCGTTTCGTTCAAGTCGTTAACGTTTAAAATTTGGGGTGGATTTCTTGGAAGAAAGTGAAAAACTCATAAATAGAATCGTCGATGAACTTGGGAATAAGGCAATTCCCAAGCTTATTTCGTTTCTTTTTGACTCGGATGCTAAAACCGCGGAATTAGCGGCAGAAGTTTTAAAAAATCTTGAAAGCTGTGAGGAAGTAAAAGATGAGCTCAGTAAAAGAATTCAAAACGAAGAAAAGAGCGTGGGAATGTTTTACGCTGCCGATCTTCTTGCTGACATGAATTGCAAGGGTTCGGTGAGTGTTCTTTACCGTTTGCTTGATATGGTTGAAGATGAAAAAGAGGCGATAATCGTTTACTCTGCCTTGCTGAAATTGGGGGAAAAAGAGGCAGAAAAGTACCTCCTTTACGAATTTGAAGAAGATCCGTATATGAGAAAGTCCCTTTTTGATCTTGCGATAGCGTTAGAACCTTCTGATAATCCAGAAGTTTTCAAAGCAATATTGGAAAAAGCAAAAGAGGATGAAGAATTGGTTGAGGTGCTTCAATCAATGTGTAACAGGCATCCAGCCTTTTTTCAGCTTCTACCGGATGATATGAAAGACAGGTTTAGAGAATGAAAAATTTTGCCTTGTATCTAAATGGAATAAATGGCTTTTCTTTGCTTGGGGCGGCCATACTGAATGAACTTGAAAGTGAAAAACTCATACCGTATAGGATATATGCGTGTGGAATTGGAGCGTTGTTTGCTAACGATTTTGCAGCCATGGATGGAAAATTTGAAGAGCGTGTTATATACCGTTTTCCCCATCTTTCAAAAAGTTTTCGACTTTTCATAAATACAGGTGAATCTCTATTTTCAAAGTTCACGAATATGTACAAATTGGCCACAAGTATGACTTCTAAACACATAAAAGGTATGGTGAGAGAAAAAGTGATGCTTTCCAGACTTGAAAACACTTCCAGGCCTCAAATGGATGTTTTCTTTTCCTCGGTGAATATTTTGAAAGCGAAAGAAGTGTTGATAACTTCTCGAGAATGGAAAGCTGGCCTGAAAGCCGCAATGTCAGTTACGCCCATTTTTGTTCCCGCCGATTACAGAAACCAAAAACTCGTTTCTACCACAAGCGTGACAGGTGTTCCTGGATTCTCAACTTTGGATGAGGAAGAGAGCATCAAGATATTTGTGAACACCATGCCTTTGCCGGGGGAGAAAAAAACAACGAGAACATGGGAGATAATGATGAGGGCAGATTACATGAGAACCATTGCCTTGATGGAACATTATTCAAAGAAATTTGACGTTGTTTTCAACTTTTCAAATCTTCCAATCTCAATGTCAGATTTCTCTTTGGATTCATGGACACGAGCGAAAAAGATCGCTAAAGAGGTGCTCAAAGAAAAAGAAATTTCAAAGCTTCTTACTCTTTAACCGCTCCTTGGGTTAAACCCGCGACTATGTACCTTTGCGCAAATGCGAAGACGATTATTGTTGGAAGCAGGGCCACTATTAAACCAGCGCTCATAACATTCCACTGAATGCCAGCTTTTGAAATAAAGGAATTCAACGCTACAGGCACCGTCATCTTTGAGTTGCTATTTATGAATAAAACCGCTGTGAACAGTTCATTCCATGTGTTAACGAAAGAAAAGCTGAATATGGCCGCTATTCCTGGTAAAGACAATGGTAATGTAACACGAAATATGGCCCCTATCCTTGATGTGCCATCCATCATAGCCGCCTCTTCTAGAGAACGCGGTATTCTCGAGAAAAATCCTCTGGCCATTATCGTGCTGAATGAAGCCGCGATGTTCACGTATACGATGACCAATGCCCACAGATTATTTATCATGCCTAACTTTGAAAACATGGTGTATTGAGGAATCATTAAAAGGTAAGCGGGAATCATCTGTGCCAGAAAGAGCGTTATTATCAGGAATTTTTTAAATCTGAATTTGTACCTTGCCATTATGTATCCGCTCAAAATGGAAAAGCTCATCGCCAAAAAAGAGGCCGTTATGGAAACAAAAAGGCTATTTTTGAAGTATTGGGCAAAGTTTGCAAAGCCAAATAGAAATTTGTAACTTTCAAATGAAATATGCTTTGGCCAGTATACTATTGGATAAGCGTAAACTTCTTGAGGAGATTTTACAGACGTTAAAAAGATCCAATAAAGCGGTACAATTGCGGCAATCAAATAAAGCGAAAGAAAGAAAAATCTTAAAACTTTCGATATCTTTTTTTCTTTTCTCATCAAATCTCACCCAATTCGTATGACGATGTGAATTTCAAGTACGTCAAAGCGTAAGCCGTTAAGATGCTGATTATTATAAGGCCAACCGCGGAAGCTTTGCTGTAATCCGACTCAAAATAGACTATGTTTATCATGTAAGTTGCCAATATATTTGTAGAGCCAGCGGGACCTCCTTTTGTCATACCATATATTATGTCAGGAAAGTTCATAACCCATATAACTCTAAGCAAAAGTGTGCTGACAACTGTTGGCTTTATGTAAGGTAACGTTACGTTGAAAAACTTCGAAACGCTACCGGCACCGTCTATTTCGGCTGCTTCGTACAGGGAGTTTGGTATTGATTGCAAAGCTGCAAGTATCATTATGGCAAAAAAAGGAATGCCGTACCACACGTTTACGGCTATTACCGAGATAAAAGCGTAAGACGGGTTTGAAAGAAAATCTATTCCATGATGTATAAGGTGAAGCTTCATGAGAATGTCGTTTATAAGACCAAATTGACCATTCAAAAGCCATGACCATAAAATTCCAAGTGCGAATCCAGAAAGAGCCCACGGGTAGAAAACTATACCTGCGTAGACGCCCCTTCCCTTAAAGGGTTTCCTCATTAAGAGTGCCAGAGCGAATCCTAACACGAATTGAAACGCAACCGATAAGGCTATCCACCATATCGTATTCCACAACGCTATGAAAAAGTTGGGATCGGAAAAGATAGTTTCAAAATTTTGCAATCCAACGAATTGAATATTTTGAAAAGTGAAAACGGTGTAATTTTCAAATGCCAGCAATATGCCCTTTATCGTTGGGTAGTAAGTTAAAACTGCAACTATTGTAAAAGTGGGAAAGAGCATCCAGAAGATGAATTTTTTTAAATTTCGGTGTGCTTTACTTCTTTTCATTTTCACTCCCTATTTTTCACGTTTACAAAATGACGAAATGGCGGCCTCAGCCGCCATTTCATAGCTTTTTACATTCCGAATGCTTTTTTCCAGAAGTTGTACCATTTTGTTGTAAGTTGATCCAAAGTTATCCTTCCAAGAAGCGCTTGCTGCATGGTATCCTGTTGATACTTTGTCCATCTTGTCCAGGCCGGGTTTGCCAGTGGATATGACGTGAAGACGTATTTTTGAGGATCGGCAAACATTTTCTTCCATCCTTCAAAAACACCAGAGCTGAAATATGGATCGTCTTCGTAAACGGATTTTAAGACTGGCAGCGCGCCGTACTCCTTACAGAAATAAGCGGATATCATTGGCGTGGTGAAGAATTTTATGAATTCCCACGCGAGTTCTTTATGTTTGGAGTAATTTGGAATTCCCCATCCTCCAAATCCGTAGCTCGGGTAGACTTTTCCGGAGGGACCTACGGGAAGTGGAGCCGTTTTGTATTGACCTTTTTTGAGCATACTATTTAAAAGACCTGTTGTATCCGGATCCTGAAAGAGAAATGGTGTTGTTCCGGCAACGAACGCGTTTACTTGCGCGTCGAATCCCCAGTTTATGGAATCTTTTGGCGCGGTGTTTTTGTAGAATTTCAAGTACAATTTTAAACCTTCTAAAGCCCGAGGATCCTTGAACCAGAGTTTTCCATTTTTAAGCTTGTACATGTTTGAAGGATCTATGTTATCCAAGTAAGATGTTGTTATTATGTCTATGAAATTGGTGGGAAGTCCAGTTCCTCTGAAATCAAAACCGTATTGATTTTTTGCGGGATTTGTGATCTTCAAGCAGTCGTTGTAAAGCTCTTTCATGGTTGCCGGAGGCTGAGTTATGCCGTACTTTGCAAGTATATCTGGCCTGTAGAAAAGGGCTTTTGCGTAAACACCGTTTGGTATTATGTAAGCTTTTCCTCCAGTTACCCTAACGGCTTTTAAAAGGCCGGGTATTAAATCTTTGGCTCCGGACCACTTGGCAATGTAGGGCTCAAGATTTTCCATTTTCCCGAGTTGAACCACACCTTCAAGTGACCAATCACCAACCTCGACTATGTCCAACGGTTGATTTGTGCTGAGCATGAGATAAACTTTTTGATACGCGCTTTCGTAAGGAGGAGAAATTAGATTTATGTGGACATTCGGATGAAGGGCTTCGAATTCTTTTATAATAGTTTCTAAAACATGAGTTCTTTGGGGACTGGTAAACACTTGAATCATGTTAAGAGTTACCGTGTTGGCGGCAAAACTCATCGCAAACAGCGCAATTACCAAAACGAAAAGCACCACTAAAATTTTCACTTTCACACCCTGTCACCTCCTGATTTTCGATAAATTATTTTAACATGTTTTAAACGAAATTATCAATTTAAAGAATCCTTCTTTTTGCACTTGACAAAACAATTTCTAAATAGTAGAATTGAATAAACATTTTTTCTTTTGAGAAAAAGGAGAGAAACATGAAAGAAATTTTATTGGCAAAAGACAATTACGCTTACTATTACTATTATCACCACCCCCCGTTTGTGAGGTGAGGTAGTTTTCTTTTACCAAAAATTTGCTCACAAATCGGGGATTCTGAAAAAGAATCCCCGATTTTTTATTTGGAATAAAAGGAGATGATGATCATGATAATCGTTTTGAAACCACATGTTTCCGAAGAAGATGTTAAAAAAGTGGTAAACCTTGCTAAGAATTTTGGCTTTGACGTCAACCTATCCAGAGGCGCTGAAAAGACGATCGTTGGAATAATAGGTGAAAATGTTTACGAAAGGCGAGAAAATTTTGAAGCTTTAGATTGTGTGGAAGAGATTATAGCCGTTCTTAAGCCTTTCAAGCTGACTTCAAGGGAGTTCCATCCTGATGACACGATCATAGACATTAACGGAGTAAAAATTGGAGGGAAGCACTTCGAATTTTTCGCAGGGCCTTGCGCGGTGGAATCTATGGAACAGATGGATGAGGAAGCAAGTTTTTTGTCATCACTTGGAGTGAAAATATTGCGCGGAGGTGCCTTCAAGCCAAGAACATCACCGTACTCCTTTCAAGGTTTGGGCTTAGAAGGTTTAAAGATCCTTAGAAAAGTCGGAGATAAGTACGGTATGAAAGTTATAAGCGAGATGATGTCGGTGGATGACTTCGATATCTTTGAAGAATACGTGGATATAATTCAAATAGGTGCCAGAAATATGCAAAATTTCAGGCTTCTTGAGAAGCTTGGAAATTCCAGTAAACCCATCTTCTTGAAAAGGGGATTCATGTCAACAATAGAAGAATGGTTATTGGCGGCTGAATATCTGTTTCATCACGGCAATGAAAATGTTATCCTGTGTGAAAGGGGAATAAGGACTTTCGAGAAATACACGAGAAACACGTTGGATATGTCTGCTGTCCCTCTTGTGAAAATTCTTTCTCATTTGCCAATCGTGGTTGATTTAAGTCATTCTACGGGTAGGAGGGATCTTATACCATCTTTGGCAAAAGCCGTCGTTGCCGTGGGTGCAAATGGAGCCATGATAGAAGTGCATCCCAACCCTGAAAAAGCGCTTTCGGATGGGCAACAAAGTTTGAATTTTGCGGAATTTGAGGAAACGTATAAGAACAGCATGAAGATCTTAAAAGCCTTAGAGGTGACGGCATGAAAATACCTTCATCTTCAAAGATAAGGGGACAAATAGTACCTCCACCAGACAAATCCATAAGCCATAGGATGCTTTTGTTTTCCTCCATTTCCACAGGAAAGTGCACGGTGCATAACTTGCTTCGTTCGGAAGATACGCTTAGAACCATGAATTTCATAAAAAGCATTGGGGCATTTGTAAAAGATGAAGGGGAAAGGATCGTTATCATACCCCCGGTAAAGCTTCAAGAACCTTCTTTCCCAATCGATTGCGGGAATTCCGGAACAACGTCTAGAATTGGAATGGGGCTGTTGGCAAGGGAGAACTTTTTTTCAGTGCTTTATGGTGATGAATCTCTTTCTAAAAGACCGATGAAAAGGGTTGTGAAGCCGCTTAGTGCATTGGGAGCAAAATTTGATGGCAGAAACAACGCTTCAAATTTGCCTCTTTCCATTAGAGGTGGGAACTTACACTCCACACGCTACGTTTCTGAACTTTCAAGCGCGCAAGTTAAATCCGCTTTTATCTTTGCAGCGCTTAGTGCAGAGGGAGAATCTATTTACGTTGAAAATGTTCAAAGCCGAGATCACACGGAAAAGTTCTTGTCCCAATTCGATTTGATAAAAAAAGATGGAAATGAATTGAAGATAATACCAGGAGATATCCCCGCGTTTACTTTTGAAGTTGTTGGGGATTTTTCTTCGGCCGCTTTCTTTTTAGTACTTTCAATTATACATTCAAACGCGCGTTTAAAAATAAACAGGGTAGGATTGAATCCAACGCGCACGGGATTGCTAAAAGTTTTAAAAAGAATGGGAGGAAATATTGAGATAGAGAAGGAAGAAGGTGTTGAACCAGTTGGAAATATAGTGGTGGAAAGTTCAAAATTGAAAGGAACGGAAGTTCTTCCGGAAGAAATACCTTCAATGGTCGATGAAGTGCCTTTAATAGCGCTTTTAGGAGCTTTTGCTGAAGGTGAAACGGTAGTGCACGGCGCCTCAGAGCTACGCAAAAAGGAAAGCGACAGAATAGAGGCAACGGTTAACATTTTAAAAAAGATAGGTGCGAATATAGAAGGTTTAGAAGACGGCTTTCGTGTTCGTGGAAAAACTCCTCTTCATGGTGCGAAAGTAAAATCATTTGGCGATCATAGGATGGCAATGCTTGCGAGCATCGCCGGTGTATGTTCTGATGGCGTAGAAATAGAAGACGCTGAATGTGTATCGATAAGCTATCCCGCTTTCTTCTCAGATTTAAAAGGGGTGATGGAATGATAAAGATTTTGACATCCGGTGATTCTCACGGATACGGACTTTTTGGGATCGTGGAAGGGTTTCCAGCCCATTTCAAGGTGAATATCGAACGAATAAACAGGGCTTTGTTTTCACGACAACATGTTTATGGGCGTGGTCAAAGGATGAAATTAGAAAGTGATCACATACAAATCCTTTCCGGTTTGTGGGAAGGTGAAACCACTGGTGCACCGTTAACTTTTTTCATAAAAAACAGATCTACCACTCCACCGAATGGTAAATCAACGGCTCCAAGACCGGGCCATGCTGACTTTGCGGGAATGATCAAATACGATTTTGAAGATGCGCGCGTTACAACAGAGCGTTCCAGCTCCAGAAGGACGGCAATGGATGTGGCGATTGGTGAATTTTTCAGGCAGGCTCTTGAAGAGTTGGGAGTGAAGATATGGGCATATACACAATCCATAGGGAAAATTGAATCTAAGGCTGAAAGTGTTCGAGAATTATCTTCACAAGCGCATCCCCTTCTTTGCCCAGATAATGAGGCGGAAAAGATGATGATGAGTGAAATAGACGGAGCTTCTGAAAACGGCTACACTTTGGGAGGAAAAGTGAAAGCACTTGCGCAGGGACTTCCAGTGGGATTGGGAACTTTTAATTCGTATGAAAATCGCCTTACCAGCCTCATAGCCAAATCACTTTTTGACATTCCTTCTGTCAAGGGAATCGTATATGGAGACATAGACAAAACGTATAAGCTTAACGGCATGCAAGCTTTGGATGAGATAGGCATCGATGGTCAAAGAAAAACAAATCATGCTGGGGGCATAGAAGGTGGCATGTCAAACGGAGAAAAGGTCGAGATAACCCTTTTCGTAAAGCCCGTCCCAACCCAACGTAAGGGTTTGAAAACCGTTGATTTTAAAAGTGGTGAAGCCGTTCAGACCTCTTACGTGAGATCGGATACGTGCGTTGTTGGGGCTGTTTCCATCATAGCGCAAGCTAAGCTTTCAACCGTCATATTCAAAGAGATGATGAATGAATTTGGTGGATCGACTTTTCAAGAAATGAAGGAAAGGGTGGAAAATTACAGAGCTTCAAGGAAATGGGGGATTTTCCGTGAGAAGAAATAGAGTGGCCCTTATCGGGATGATGGGTTCTGGGAAAAGTAAAGTAGGAGAAAAATTGGCCGGCATATTAGGATTCAAATGGATTGACATGGATGAAGAATTCGAAAAAGAAAACGGCTCTATTTCTGATTTTTTCAAAAAGCACGGAGAAAGTGAATTTAGAAAAAAAGAAAAGGAACTTCTCAAAAGAGTGGCAAAATTGGAAGATATCGTTATTTCCACAGGCGGCGGAATAGTAAAAAACGCTGAAAACAGGGAAATCCTCTCTTCCATGCAAACTTTTTACCTTCATTGTCCAGTAGAAATTCTGTGGAAGAGGGTAAAAGAAAGCGGTAGGCCGTTGGCTGAAAGCGAAAAAAAATTCTTTTCTCTTTTCGAAAAAAGGAAACCGTTTTATGAGAGATTCAAAAAAGTTCAAACTTCCGATTTAAACGAATGGGAAGTAGCCGCGAAGATCGCGAAAGAGATGATAGTTCCATCGTGTGTGAAAATTCCAAGTTCGTTCCAAAAATTGGTTATTTGTGATGATTTTAATTTTCCTCCTTCGGACTTAACAATGGTTTCGGAAAATGTAAAAAGAATATGGGAAATCGAAGGAATAGGTGTGGAAGACGGAGAGACTTTGAAAAGTATTTCCAGCGTGAGTGAGATATGGAAGATGTTTTTAAAGCATAATTTAACGAGAAAATCCGTTGTGAACGCCATAGGTGGTGGAACGGTAACGGACGCGGTGGGTTTCGCCGCCCAAACATTTATGCGCGGAATGAATTTTAACCTTCTTCCAACGACGCTTCTGGGAATGGTTGATGCTGCCGTAGGTGGAAAATTTGCCTTTAATTTTGAAGGTATTAAAAATGTTGTGGGTGTTTTTGGAACACCGGACGTTTTTATAAATCCAATTTTCTCTTTGAGTTTAAAAGAGGAAAGATTCAAAGAGGGAATAGTTGAAGCTTTAAAACTGGGAATAGTTCACGACAAGGAACTTTTCGATCACATAGAAATGAATTTCGATAGCATAATTAAAAGGGAATATGAAAGCGTGAAAAAGCTCATCTTCCTTGCCACAAAGGATAAACTGGAAATAGTTGAAAAAGATCCCTATGATGATAATTACAGGCATGTCTTGAATTTCGGGCACACCATCGCCCACGCCATAGAAAGTGAAAGTGAAAACGCAATTTCTCATGGTCATGCTGTGGCCATCGGAATGAAAGTGGAATCCAAAATGTTCAGCCCACAAATGGCTCAAAAAATAGAAAGCGTCGTTCAAAGGCTGAATTTCCCAAATATAGGGCTCGCCTCAATTAAACGATGGATAGATAAAGATAAAAAACGTGAAGGAAAGTACATCGTTGTCCCGATAATCGACGAGATCGGAAAATCTCACATTGAAAAAATAAAAATTGAAGATATTTTGAACTATTTAATCCCTTGAATGATTTTCATTCTTTTGTGCCTCTATTTTGTTTGCCATTTTTAGAATTTCATTCGCAACTTCTCGAAGCACCTTTGCCGTATTTACACCATTGTACGTGATAAAAACATCTGCAAGCTTTGGATCTTGTTTTGAAAGCCTTGTCATGGACTCATAACCAGGTCCCGCAAATTTTTCATGATTTTTTCCGACCCTTTTCACCGCGATGGAAACGAAATAAGGCGCATGACTTGTATGAGCAAGCGATACATCGTGCTCTTTTGCGGTTGTCCATATTGGATTTGATCCTAAAAGTTTGGCAAATTCTTCGACTGTTTTTTTATCTTCAGAATTGCCATTCGCCTCGACAAGGGCAAATGGCTTTCCTTCAAAGAGATGTGCATCCCATGAATCAGGTCCCACACGTTCGTTTCCGGCAATAGGGTGCCCACCTATGAATCTCAAGCCGGCTTTTTTTGCCATTTCAACCACCTGAGATTTTACGGATGCCGTATCAAGATAAAGGTTATCTTTTGGCAATTCGTTCATGATTTTCAAAAGAACTGGAATGTGAAGAGCTAAAACGATCAAATCATAACCCTTGCCGTCAAAGTTCTTGCAATTCGCATTCAACAAAGAACAGATTTTTGGATCGACATCGAAAAGATCCGCTTTCACTCCAACTTCGCGCAACTTCAACGCCATTGAGCCACCTATTTGTCCCAATCCTACTATGGCTATTTTCATTTTTACTTACCTTCCAAAATTTTAAGTACTTCGTTTGCGAATTCTTCAAGTGAAACGTTGTAAATTTCGCTCGCTTTTGAATCCATGGCGGTTGGGCCTCCATTAACTATGACCAATTCCCCACCATTTCTTAAAACGATTTCCGGGAACATGCCCACCGGGTAAATCGCCAAAGTTGTTCCCATTGCAACCACCAAAGTTGAGCTTTCCAACCACTCGTAAGCTAAACTTACATCCCGTTCTGGTAAGGATTCACCAAAAAAGACTATGTCAGGTTTTATCAAGCCGCCACAGTCACAGTGCGCAACCTTGTCTTTTGAGCTCATTGCCCGCCTTTCCATTTCTTGTAAAGAATATTCTTTTCCACAGCTAAGACAATGGCCCGTTTTCATGCTGCCATGGGCATTTGCGATTTTCTTTGAGCCGGCTTTTTCATGTAGCATATCTATATTTTGCGTTACTATTCCTCTTATCAGGCCAAGATCTTCCAACTTTTTCAGCATAAAATGCACGGAATTTGGCTTGGCATTTTTCATGGTGAAAAGATATTCCAAAGCGAAGGTGTAGAAATACGAGGGGTTTCTTATGAAGTTATTCAAACCGAAAAGTTCCTCTGGATCGTATTTTGAATATATGCCAGTTGGAGAGCGAAAATCCGGTATACCGCTTGGAGTACTTATTCCCGCGCCCGTCAAAACCGTCGTCTTGCCGTTGTGGGATTTCAACTTCTCAAAAAATCTCAGGGCTTTTTCATCTTCCACTTTATCACCTTCTTAGAGATCTCGTTTCCCCTTATGTTAGCATATATCACTTGGTTCAAATTATGCAAATTTAATTTGCACGTCCTGTGCCTCTCAACCTCATATAGGATTCATTTTCTTTTCTCTTTAGCCTCGTATCAATACTATGCCCCCTTTGTCGGCTTCGCAGACACTTCCCCCGCAAGCGGGGGCAGACTTCTTATAGAAATGATTTCATCGTACTTCCTTTGCACATGGGGACAAATTTATATAAAAATGACTCCATCGACATTTCCAATTTAGAGACAGAGTTAATTTCATGTTATCTTCTTTTTAGTCCCCTCCCGCAGAACGGGAGGGGTGGCAACGTTAGTTGACAGGGAGGGTTGATCGAAATGCTCTCAAACCTCAGAAAATTAAGTGTCATATGAAAACATCGTTGTCTTACTGCGGATGATTCTCTATGCGCATCAAGAGCAAATGATGATATACTCCTAAAAACATCGGAGGTGGGAATTTGAAAGCCATAAGAGGCGCCACATTTGTAAAAGAAGATTCTTACGAAGAGATCGAAAGGGCCACGTTAGATCTCACGGAAAAAATCTTTTCGCGGAACGGTTTGAAAGATGATGAAGTTGTAAGCGTCATTTTTAGCGTGACAAAAGATCTTAAATCGATGAACCCGGCAACGATTTTCAGAAAAAGTGGGCATGATGTGCCTTTGATGTGTTTGCAAGAGGCGGATTTTACCGGGGCGGCTCAAAAAGTTTTGAGGGTGTTAATCATAACGGATAGGGACAAAACCACAGACGTTGTGAACGTTTACGATGGCGCTCAATCCCTGAAAAGCTGGAGGTGGGAAAGATGAAAATTCACGTGATAAACGGCCCAAATCTTAACATGCTTTCAAAACGCGATCCAAACATTTACGGAACAACCGGATACGAAGAAATGGTAAAACGGATAAAAAATTGGTGCGATGAAAATGATGTTGACGTTGATTTTTTTCAATCGAATCATGAAGGAGATATCATAGATTACATTCAAAAACTGCCAAACGATGATGCCATCGTGATAAACCCCGGAGCCTTCGCCCATTACAGCTACGCTATCCGCGATGCGCTCGAAATATTCAAAGGAATAAAAGTGGAAGTTCATATTTCAAACGTATTCAAAAGGGAAGAATTCCGCACTCACAGCGTAACAGCACCGGTATGTAATGGCGTCATCTCCGGTTTAGGAATTGAAGGCTACATTCTCGCAGCTCAGTTCATTCTTTCACCAAATTGAATGATCGTCCCTCTTTTTAACTTGACACTCACCTTCCAACAACGCCTTAAATAAGGGGTATGTGATATACTTGTAACAAACTTGGGTCTTCTTTCTTAGCCATTAGGAGGTCAATAACTTGAAAAAAAGAAAATTCACTCATCTTGGCCACACACCTGACGATCTTGAGTATGTACAGTTTGTGATGAAAGAGATCGTTAATGGCACAAAAATAGACGAAATAAAAAGAAAATTCGTAGAGGAAAACCCCTTAGGAATTAAAACTGAGAGCACAAGGAAGGGATACATAAATTGGATTATAAGCGGATACGTTAAAGGCTTTAAACAAAAAGAGCTTGAAATATTTGCAAAGGTCATTTCAGACGAAAGAGTTCATCCCCAAACAAAAAAGGAAATCATGTTTTGGAAGAACTGCAGATCTGACGATCTGGTGCGAAAGATCACTCTCGATTTCACATTCAAAAAATTCCATAACGCGAAATATTTCGAAAGAAAAGAACTTTTCAATTTTGTATCGCAAGAAGTTTCTAACCCCAGCACTGTAAATAAACACGTAAGCGGATACCTTGCACTCTTGCGTGGAATGGGGGTAATTTCTTCAGAAAAAAATTTTCATGAATTCAGATTTTATCGCCCAAACATCGAATCGATGATATTTTTACTTTTCCACCTTTTAAATTCAAAACAAACACCATCTCAAATCCTCAAAGCCGATGATTTTAAATACCTTTTGGTATCGGAAAGAGAGCTAATTTCTATGCTTAAAGAAATACAATTCAGAGGTCTTATTTCATTTGCAATGTCTGGTGATATCATCAAATTAGAACCAAAGATCGATTTTGAGGCGGTGCCCAATGCTATCAGATCCTGACATCAGCCTGAAGGAAAAGATGTCGATACTCGAAGATTTGCTTAAAAGGCCGAATGAAATTAAAGGCAGAACAGAAGGATCAAAAGTCATAATTCTAACCGTTCCCCCGGCAGAAGAGACTAATGCCGTTAAAGACCTAAAAAAAGCCCTGAATGATCAAGCAGCGTACTTAGATAGCTCCGAAATACTTTTGAGAACGCTGGATGAGTATGGCCTGGAAAATCTGAAAGAAGATAAAGAATTCTATGGGAAGGATTACAAAGAAAGCTTTCTGAGAATGCTTCTTAGTTCCATAACGGAAGAAATAGTGAAAAAATCCTCAGAAAAAACCGTTGTAATTCATAGAATAGGCATACTCAACGGTCTTTTAAGGCTCAATCAAGTGATAGAATCCATAACTGAAAATATGAAATTTCCATTGATAGTCGTTTATCCTGGAAAGAGAAAAGACGAAAGTCTTTATTTTCTGAACGCTCGACACGTCACGTCTATTTACCGTGCCGAAATAATATGAACATTTTTAGGGAGTGATAAGATGCCAAAGTTAAGAGAGCTTTTCGCTCTGGATGTTGAGAAAGAGATAAATCTGGTTATCAAGGCGGATGAACAAGATCCCGCTCAAGTTGAGAAAGACATCTCAGAGTACATAGTTACCGATCAAATAGAAGAGCTTCTTGAAACTTTTCTTGAAGATTACACGCTCAATTCCACCAAAAATATTGGAGTGTGGATATCCGGTTTTTTCGGATCGGGAAAATCCTACTTTGCAAAGATTCTTGGCTATCTTATCGCAAACACCAAGCTTGGAAATGGATTAACGGCACATGATAGATTTAGAGAAAGGCTTAATTCGTCCGATAAAAAAGATTTCATAGACGGAAAGATATCCACGTTGGAAAAAATTCCAGCAGAAGTCGTGATATTTGAAATCATAAAAGATATCTCCCTAAGTGAAAACAACACGATACAAAGGGTCATGTTGAAGAAGCTTTTTGAAAAACTCGGGTATTCTAAGGATCTTAACGTCTCATCGATGGAATTTGAGCTTGAAAAACAAGGCTATTATGAAGGGTTTAAAAATTATCTCATCCAAAACAGCCTCGATATCAACAACGTACGAGA
>NZ_JBPNHS010000010.1:0-32131 GCF_054006115.1 Mesoaciditoga sp.
AGCACAACAGCAGCCTATCCTGGATTCTTTTCAAGGGTGGACGTGTACGGAGACAATGGAAGCGCGGCGCTGGTAAACGACGAAGCTGAGCTTATAATAACCAAAGGCGAAAATATCTTAGAAAAGAAAGATATGGGCGACAAAAAAAATTCAACTTCTGGGCCAGAAATATCTTATGAATTGCACGAAAAACAGTTGAGAAACTTCGTTGATTCCATACTCAAAGATGTTGAATTGGATGTCAAAGGAGAAGATGGAAGAAACGCCTTGGCCATCGTTGAAGGGCTGTACACATCTTGCAAAGAGAAAAAAGTGGTAAAAATAGATTTGATATAAATGGAAGAAAGATAGGAGGGAGAAAGTTGAATTTTGAAGAACTCGAGATTCTGAAAGACGTAACGGGGCAGCTTATAGACTTCACACTTAACCTGCGACAAAGTGGACATCCGGGAGGTTCCCGCTCTAAAATGCATATGCTATGGGCTATGCTGTTAGGTAGAAAAATGAGATACGATATACGCCATCCTGAAAATCCTTTGTCCGATAGATTCATTCTAAGTGCGGGGCACACCGTTCCTTTGATCTACGCATCGTTAGCGCTTATCGGAGAAGCTTTCAAGAAGCGATTTGAAGAAACGAAAAATGAAAAGTTCAAAATAGATTCATCACGTATAGTGCTGTTGGAAGATCTCTTGAGATTCAGGCATAGGGGAGGGCTTTCAGGACATGCTGAATTTTCTGGAAAAACCCTCTTTCTTAAATTTAACACAGGTCCTTCTGGCCACGGCTTGCCACCATCGGTAGGTGAAGCTTTTGCACTAAAACGTGCTGGACTTTCGGATGTTAAGGTGTGGGCAATGGAAGGGGAAGGCGGTTTAACGCCGGGCGCATCGCACGAATCAAAAAACTCTGCATGGGCTTTAGGGTTAGACAATCTTTATTGGCTGATCGACTGGAACAACTACGGTATAGATAACAGACCGACAAGTTCTGTGGTTCACGGAACGCCAGATGATTGGTTCCTCCCATATGGTTGGAATGTCGTTGGTTGTGAAAATGGACATGATTGGGAATGTGTACTAAACGCTTTCGATAAAATTGAGCAAAACAAAAAAGAGCACATCCCAAATGTGATGTGGTTTAAAACACGTAAGGGATATGAATACGGAATATATGATAACAAATCCCATGGCACGCCTCATAAAGCGAATTCTGAAATTTTCTGGAAAACGCGGGAAAAATTCATGCGAAAGTACAATGTGGACTTTGTTGGATTCCAAAAACCGGCACCAGCAGGCAAAGCGTTCGCAGAACAAACGTATCAAAATTTACAGATAGCACTCAACGTTGTTTTAGAGAACGAAGAATTGGTAAAACATCTCACAGATGAAATGATAAACATAGCAGAAAGCATTCCTCAGAAAAAAGTAACACTCAACGCTGATATATTCAAAGACAAAGAGCTATTTGATTATAAAAAATATCCAAAAGAGATCTTCTTCGAACCGGGAACAAAGGCCGCTAACAGAAATGCCTTGAGAAAATGGGAAGCCTGGATAAATGCCATGAGCAAACGGAAATACGATCGCCCCCTCTTCCTGGCCGCATCGGCGGACTTAGCCGAATCAACGAATATATCCGGTTTTGCAGAACCATTTGAAGATTTTAAGGGATACGGTTGGTATGAAAAAGAGAAAAATCCAGATGGTGTGCTACTTCCCCAGGAGATCACTGAATTCACAAATGCCGGGATTTCTTGTGGCGTGGCGAGTGTCAATTTATCTGACAAGCCATTTGAAGAGTTTAACGGTTTTTACATGGCCACTTCGACGTACGGTTCATTTTCTTATTTGAAGTACGGTGAATACAGGCTATTTTCCCAAATGGCACAGGATTGCCCTGTAAAGTTGGGCAAAGTGCTTTGGATAGCTGGGCATTCCGGTCCAGAAACGGCAGATGATTCCCGAACCCACTTTGGAATATTCTCACCTGTCGTCACTCAGCTATTTCCAAAAGGACACATAATAAACCTGTACCCATGGGAAGCGAACGAAGTGCCGGTTTTGCTTGCAGCGGCATTTTCAACAGAAATTCCGATAGTGGCACTTCATCTCACGCGACCTCCGATAGAGATTCCAAACAGAGAAAATCTTCGCATTCCTTCCCACTTTGAAGCGGCAAGAGGAGCGTACATTTTAAGAGATTTCAAGGAAGGAAGGAAAGATGGAACGATATTGGTGAGAGGAACAATGTCTACCTACAATTTACTTAAAGTAATAGACGAATTAGATGAAAAGTACAATTTAAAGATAGTGGCTATTCCTTCAAAAGAACTCTTTGATATGCAAAGCTCTGAATATAGAGAAAAAGTCCTTCCATGGGAAGATTGGGAGAATTCGATGGTTATAACGAACGAATCGCTTAAGGCCGTCGAAGATTGGATAGCCACGAAAAAGAATGCCGAATATTGCCTTTCATCAGATTGGGATGACAAATGGAGAAGTGGAGGCACCCTTGATGAAGTTATAGAAGAAGCCCACTTAGATCCTGAAAATATATTGAGAGGGGTAGAAAAGTTCGTAAAAAAAGAATGAATATCAACGTCTGGTTCTGAGAAAGGGGTCTAGTAAGAAAACGCCTCTTATGTTATACTTTTCGCGTTTTGTAACTCTTATTCTATGAAAAGAGGCGATATCATGAAATGGGTAACTCGATCCCACGTGCATGTTGATAGAGTGGCATGTCCATGGCTTATAAAAAGATTTGTTGACAACCAAGCGGAATTTATCTTCGTAACGAGAGAATTGGTAATGGAAACCGCAAAAAGAGAAAATGCAATTCCGTTTGATGTTAAAGGAGTTGAATTAGGGCATAAAGACGGTCATTGTTCTTTCGTGTCGATCATGGAAAAGTACAAAATAACGGACCCAACGATTAAAAAACTTGCTGAAATAATAAACGCAGCCGACACCGGTCATCCAGAAGCAAGCGAATATGCCGCGGGCATGGAATTAATAGCAAGAGGATTTTCCATCATGTATCCAGGTGACATGAAGAACTTAGAAGAACAATTCAAAGTTTACGATGCGGTGTATGCGGCTTTGAAAACTGAAAAGTAAATTGCTCTTAATCATATCTTCTTTAAACTCATCTTGTGTATGAACGTTACGAAAGATGCCACAAGAAATATTACAAAAACACTCTATGAACACATGGAGACAACATTTGAATACAACGATTTTTGATTTAGTAGCCTCTTTCTAAGCGGTCAAGGCAATTTTTTCGAAGTTCTAGGAGAGCTGCGATGGGGAGTTTTAATTTCTTTATGATTAGTTTTGTGCTTTGTAGTTGCTTTCCATGCATTTTTAGTCTCATTTTAGTTTATTCGGTTATTAACTTTGGCATTATCAATGCGTTGTAACATCGATGCACATAGTGATTAGAAGAAAAAGAGTGCCTCTCATTCGAGGCACTTTTAATTTATACACTTTTAATCGGAGGGATTAAAGCTCATTCTGATTTGTACAAATGATAAAAAACAAGATCTTTATCGCGGAAAGGATTGTAATTATCTGGATAGAGCCCTTTAAGCCAATTCCTGTACACAAGCTGTCGGGACGGTTGAATGAGCCAAATCATGATAGCTTGTTCATAGGTTTTCATGCCTATTTCTTTGTAGATCTTTTCAGCTTCTTCGAGTGTTGGAGCAGAAACGGCTGCATTTATAAGAGGATCAAACTCTTTGCGAGCAAACTCACGGAATTTTTCACCCATCGCGATTCCATACACCCCATGTGAAGAAAGATATCCATAAACACGATCGTAAGAACTCGTTCCAAACCAGTCTAAGGCTATCAGAGGAATATCGTTTTCAAGAAATGAATTCACAAGAGATGCCCACAACATTGGAACAGCTTCTATCTTGAATTTCGGATTCACTTTTCTGGCGTAGTTCTTCAATATTTCGCAAGCTTGCTTCATCGTTGGATCTGTTGAATTGTAAATGATCGCGACCTTAAATCCTTTTTTCCAGACTTTTCCATTGTAAGCCTTTTTGAAATATTCCGCTGCCTTTTTTAAATCTTGATGATAAACAGGCATATTTGGATCGTACCCCAACAGTCCTTTAGAAATAGGACTATTTGGTTCTATTCCTAATCCATTCCACACATCTTTTATATAAAGCTTGTGTGGGAAAAGATATTCAAACCCTTTCCTGACATCCAAGTTCGAAAAGAAATCAGGAGGAACTCCGTTGCCATCTAATTTACCAGAGTAAATGTATTTCGAATGGGGAGCAACACTGAAAGCAAAGGAAATCTGATATTCTGCAAGTTCTGGAATGTTTTTGGAAACAACAACACCTTTGATGTTTTTAACTTGTCCTATAAATTGAGGCGGAACAGAAATTATATCTGCATTTCCCCGAATCAGGTCCAGCTTCCTGGTCGTGAATTCCGGAACGGTTTTAATTATGGCATATTTAATTTTTGCAGGTTCTCCCCAATATCCATCAAATCTTTTCATGATAACCTGCCTTCCCTTTACCCATTCGTATACTTGGAAAGGACCTGTGCCATTTGTGATGGAGTAAAGTGGATCTCTTTGGCGAGTAGGGTTGTAATATTTCCACCATGTTTCCGCAGTTCCCGGCCACGCTCCATGGGCAACGGCCCATTTTTTATCCATGATCATGGCAACTGAATCGATTATGGAGTTAAAGAAGGGGGAGTAGGAATGGGGAAGATGAATGATAACGTCATTTCCTTTTATTTCAAAGTCTTTTGCCAAAAGCTTAAAAGTTTTAATGAGGGCCTGCTTGCATTCCTCATTTTTTGGTACTTTGGTGTCACTTGCGAAAAGATCATCCCATTTCTTTACATTTGCAAGTTTTACGGCCCATTGTGAAATATTGCTCACGTAAGAATCTCCTATTTTTGGCAGAAGCGGTTCAGTTAACTCATGAGAATTCCCTCCATCCATGCCTACGATTATATCCCTTTCAAGGGAGTACACCACATCTTCTGGAGTCAACAAATCCCCATTTTGGAAACGTACTCCTTGTCTTATATGAAAAATGTACGTTTTCCCATCGTCAAGAATGGTGCCATCTTTTTTAGAAGGAACATTTGTGGAAAGGACTGCTTTGTATTCAGTTAAAGATGTACCTGCTGGTTCTATAAGATTTTCATAAACGTTGCTGAGAACTTCAAAAGAGGCTGTGTCTATAACCATGACAGGATCCATCGTTTCCGCTGCTCTTTCTTGTTCATACACAACGGTCTTTGAATCAGAAGAAAAGACGACAGTTGCTAAAATCATTGTGAAAATGAAGAAAAATAAAAACCTTCTCTTTTTCATTTGAACCACCCCCAAAAATTAAAAGATTGGTAACCCTTAAATAAATTTGTATATTTTGCCTGCTTTCATAACGAATTTCACATTTTTTAAAAGAGAAATATCTTCAATGGGATTTCCTTTAACGGCTATAATGTCAGCCTCTTTTCCAGGCTCAACACATCCTATCAGATCGCTCATACTTAGAAGCTCCGCACCGCCTTTCGTGGCAGCCATTATGGCATCAAGAGGATCCATGCCGGCATTCACCATGAGCTCAAGCTCTTGAGCATTTTCGCCGTGTTTGTTGAATGGTGTTGCTGCATCTGTTCCCAGAGCAATCTTCACACCGGCTTTGTATGCTTTTCGAAAACTTTCAAGATGAGCTTCCATTATCTGTTCAACCTTTCTAACGGCATATTCTGGTATTCCTGCCTCCTTTCCGTGTTTTTTGATGTTAAACACCGCGGAAAGTGTCGGAATCATAAAGACCCCTCTATCTTTCATCATCTGAATAGCTTCATCATCCAAAAATATGCCGTGCTCAATGGAATCTATGCCTGCTCTTATGGCATTTTTTATTCCCTCTGTTCCCTGTGCATGTGCGGCCGCTTTTTTGCCAGCTTTATGGGCTTCTTCTATAGCTGTTCTCATTTCTTCTTCTGTGAGCTGTGGCGAACCGGGTTCATCTCCCTCTGACATCACCCCGCCAGTGGCCATGAGCTTGATAAAATCGGCTCCCATTTTCAGTTGATAACGGGCCGCTTTCCTCATTTCCTCAATTCCATCTGCGATGGTACCAAAACCAGAAGAGGTGACTTCTGGAGCTAGCCACATATCTCCATGTCCACCTGTCATTGAGATGGCCTGTCCTGCTACCTTCATTCGTGGACCGTCAACCACACCATCTTCCACTGCCTTCTTTAAAGCAACGTCTATATATCCTCTATCTCCTAAAGATCTCACGGTTGTGAATCCCGCCAGAAGATCGTTTTTCGCATTTACATAAGCTTTTAGGGCTGTCATAGGAAGTAATTCTTTAAGCATTTTTGTTTCTATATTTGGTTCGCCGTTCCATCCTAAATGAAGATGAGCATCTACTAAGCCAGGAAGTATCGTGTACCCTTTCATGTCGATAACTTCAGCGTTAGGCGGGGTAGGATCAGCGGTTATGTCTTTTATTTTTGTCCCTTCAATCACCACCTTTTTCCCTTCCAAAAAATTTCCTTCACCGTCAATTAAATTCAGGTTTGTAAGAATTAACATCTCTTTCTCTCCCCTCTTCGATAAGATTTATGCTAACAAAAAAGGCCACATCTTTTTAGATGTGGCCGGTGGATTTGCGTTTAGCATATGCTTAAACACCCGCTAATCCACCAGCGGGCAAAATAAGTACTATGTAAACTACTTCCCGTGAAATTTTCTTTTCAACATATTTCTCTACCATTTTTCAGCTCCACTAAAAATTTTAGCCATGATATCATTTTTTCAAAAAGGATGTCAAGTTATAAGTTGGTTACAAAAATGTATAAAAGAAATTGACAAGACATATAAAATTAATTTTATTACCTATGATTTTCCCTTTACTTTCCACTATTCATTTCTCACTCTTCCCTTTTTTACTACCGTTTAAAAACACCAGGCTGAATTTGCTTCCTTTTCCATCTTCGGACTCAACTTCTATTCGAGCGCCTATCGCATCGGCTATCTTTTTGGCTATCGAAAGCCCTATTCCAAATCCCTCTTGGCTTCTGGAATTGTCAGCTCTATAAAAACGATCGAAAATGTGTTCAAGTGCCTCTTTATTCATTCCTATTCCAAAGTCTTCAACGGATATTCTGTCTTTTTCCACCCACATGATCACTTTCTTCATAGAGAAAGAATACCTCACAGCATTACTTATGAATATGCGAAGAATTTCTTTTAGTCCATTTGCATCCGTTTTTGCCCTTCCATTCCCTTTTATTTCAAAGTCAAAATCAGGATAGAGAGTTTCACTTTCCATCTTTATTTCCTTAGCAATTTCCCTTAGATCTACTTTTTCAAAATTAACTTCCAAATTTCCTTTCGACAGCCTTAAAAGAGCTTCAACCATGGAACTGAGCCTTTTGACTGACATCTTCATATCTTCTAAACTATCATCCAACACTCTCGGATCGTCTTTTCCCCATCTTGAAAGCATTTCCAAATTGGCAAAAATCGAAGAAAGAGGTGTCCTTAGCTCATGAGAAGCATCAGAGACAAACTGCTCTTGCCTCTCAAAGCCATCTTTTAAACGTAAAAGCATGGAATTGATCGTGTCAGCCAGCTGCTGATATTCACGGTAACGTTGATCGGGCATTTTCGCATCAAGCTTTGAAATCTTCACTTTTTCAAGCTGAGTTGAAATTTTTTTAAGGGGGCTTAACACCTTATTTGAGAAAAACAACCCAACCAATATAACCACAAATGCCGATGCAAAAGAAAGCAAAAGCGTGAAGAAGTTCAAAGTGTTCTCCAACACCTTCAATTGATAAGCTGGCGCGATAAGAACAAATGAGCTACCATCAACATTTTTAAAATTCACGAAGACGTATGGATCTCCTCCTATAGATTCTATTTCAGGGAACTTGTCCGGCATTTTGATGTAATCTTTTATGTTGTATGGATCTGAAATGATCTTATCGCCACTTATTATCGTGTACTCACTAAGAATCCTTGACCTTTTTCCGTTTCTCCTCTTCATGGACATTGGATTTTCGAAAACGTGAGAAAATTCTTTGGAGATCGTATTCGAGTAATTTATAAGGCTGTATCGCACCACCAACGATTTAGTCAAAAATATGGAAGAAAAAACTATTGCAAACGTTATCACGGAGTAAAATACCGTCAGGCTAAGAGATAAACTAACTCTCTTAGTCTTTTCTGAATGCATATCCTACTCCTCTCACCGTTTTAAGCATCCTCGAAGCTTTTCCAAGCTTTCTTCTTAGATAATTGACGTAAACCTCTACCACGTTTGGATTTTCCCACCCATTGAAGCCCCATACTCTTTCAAGTAAATCTTCTTTGGACAGAACCATGCCCTTGGCCTTCATCAATTCCTGGAGCAAGCGAAATTCCGTTGGCGTCAAAAAAATTTCCACATCGTTGATAAACGCCCTCATTTCAAGAGGTTTTATCTTCACGTCACCTATTTCCAATGAATCCCCCAGGTTAATTCTGTTCATCAAAGCTTCTACCCTTGCCAACACTTCTTCTATCTCAAACGGTTTGGTGACGTAATCATCCATCCCAGACTTAAAGCCTTCCAATTTATCATCCAGTTTTGTCTTTGCGGTAAGTGCTATTATTCCAACATCGTTGAGAGTTTCCTTCAACTTTTTTGCCACAGCAAAGCCATCCAACTTGGGCAACATTATGTCAAGCAGTACCACATGTGGAACAAATTCCCTGGAAATCTTCAAAGCTTCCTCACCATCTTGTGCCACTCTCGTTTCAAATCCTTCGTGTGAAAGCTCCAAATCTAAAACGCGCGCTATTTGGGGATTATCTTCCACTATTAAAACTTTTCTCTTCATATGCGCAAGCACACCTCTCTTTCTTACATTAAGATGATACACTTTTACGAACCATATTTAAAAATTTTCTAAGCTTTTTCTAAGGAAAAGCTAAGCTCCTCCTAAGCTTCGAAGTATAAGATACAGATGTGAAAGGGTAACAGAGCCCAAACAAAAAGGAGGTAGTTAGAATGAACAAGAAGATCATAAGTGTAACATCCGTACTTGCGGCGTTGGTTCTACTGATAGGAATGGCTGTACCGGCGATGGCAGCCACAACAACAGAAAGCGTTCAGACGATGCTCTTGAACGCACTCCAGGAAGAAAGACTCGCAGCGGCAACTTATCAAGTGGTAATAGACAAATTCGGAGAGGTTGAACCATTCACCAACATACTGAAAGCGGAAGAGCAGCACATAGCGGCAGTTGAGAATCTCTTGAAGGTAAACAACATCGACATCCCAAAAAACAACGTAACGGCAGAAGCACCTGAAACTCTCGAAGAAGCGTACGCAAAAACGATAGAAGTGGAAAAAGAAGACATAGCGCTTTACGAAAAGATGCTGCCAGACATATCGGACACGATGATAAAGACAGTTTTCACCAGGCTCACCAACGCATCTGAATGGCATCTTAAAACATTCGAAGCGTACTCCAAGGGAGAAACGCCAGAAACGGGATACATGGCAAGGAACGGAAGAAATGGTGGAAGTCAGATGGGCATAAACAACGCTCAAGGAAAAGGACAGGGTAGAATGTACAGACAGAGAAATAACAACCAAAACAACGCACAAAATGGAACTTGTGCTCAACAAGGCAGAAATGGGAAAAGAGGAAATGCACAGGGAAGACATCACGGACACGGAAGGCACCAGGGAAGAAACAGGTAAAGAACGAAAAAATGAGACCCCCTCCATATACAAAAAGAGCCGTAACGGCTCTTTTTGTTTTTTTAATACGTATGATGTAATTTTGCTTGTTTAGATTTTTATCTGCCCCCTTCGGCAGCTCTGCTGCCACTTCCCCCGCAAGCGGGTACAGACTTATTGAAAAATAGCTTCGCTGACATTTTCTCCATAAACGTGGACAGACTTTTCAATTTGAAAAGTTGTTCTCTTGATTCTCCTCACAAAACTGGGAGGAGAGGGCCAACTCCGTTGGCGAGGAGGGTTCATTTCTCTCTTGACTTTCTAATTGGATTTTTACCTTCACACACAACGTGAGTTCAAGAATTCTTCAATTTGCAGATTGTTTTACACTTCTTAGAGAAATTTCCTCCGATATTTTTTCCAAACTCTTTCCCTTAGATTCTGGCAACGTTAAAGTTATTACCATTCCGGCAAAGGCAAAAAGTGAAACGAATATGAATGTTCCACTTGTACCAAAAGAATGGATGATCATGGGAAAGAGCAAAACGCCCAAAAACGCCCCCACTTTGGCTATGCCAGCGGAAAATCCATGCCCTGTTGCCCTGTATTCGGTGGGAAAAAGTTCGGAGGGGATGACAAAGGTGGTGGTGTTAGGACCAAATTCCGTGAAGAAGTAACTTAAACCGTAAAGCGTCAAAAACAAGGTGAAATTCTGTTTTATCTCCGGGAAAAGCCCTATGATCAAAAACGTTATTCCCATGATCAAAAAACCAAGAAGTTGTATGGTTTTTCTTCCCAGCTTATCCATGAAAAGTATGGCGAAGATATAGCCAGGCAATGCGAAAACACTGAATATCAGGAAACTACTCCATATCTTTGAAAGCAACGTCATGTGTGGAGAAATTGAATTTATGATGAAAGAAGTTGAAATTGTGTTGCCATAATATGCGTAGTCCAACATGAACCAACTTCCAGCAGTTCCAAAAAGCGTGAGCATGTAAGTTTTATTCGTGAAGAAACCTTTCAAAGTGGCTTTGCGCTTATCACCTTTAGCAACAGCCTTCGCTTTTACTTGAACGCCCCTGAAATTCTCTATAGCCTTTGCAGCGTTTTCCACATCTCCCAGCACTTGGGCGGTGTAACGTGGCGATTCAGGAACCTTTCTTCTTAAATAGATAACCATCATGGATGGAATGGATCCAAATGCCAACATAAGACGCCATGACAGATCAAGTGGGAGCGAAAGTGATATCAAAAGAAGGGCTACTAGCGGTCCAACAATGAGGCCTAACGCTTGCATCGAAAAGACCAACCCAACGAGTTTTCCCCTGTCTTTCTTGTTGGAGTATTCGCTCATTATAACGGCACTAACCGGATAATCTCCTCCTATGCCTACTCCCAGCAAAAACCTGGAAAAAACCATCCAGGCGAAATTTGGTGATACAGCCGACAGCAAAGCACCTATAGTCATTATGATGGCTTCAACACCGTAAACTTTTTTTCTTCCCAATTTGTCTGCTATCCTTCCGAATACAAAAGAACCCATAAATGCGGACACCAAGGATGTGCTTCCTATTACCCCAATTTGTGAAGGAGTAAGTTTCCACAAAGGCGCGAGTATCGAAAGGGCAATCCCTATTATGAACAAATCATACGCATCGGTAAAGAAGCCCATTCCAGATACAAACATCGCTTTAAAATGATACTTATCTAATTTTGCTTCGTCCAGGTATTTTTCCAAATTTTCCATTTTTTCGCCTCCCATCCGAAATATGCGATAAAACCTTTCTCCCAGTTTTACCAACTTTTCCTGAATTTGTTCTCAATATTTCCTAAAAGTTAAAAACAGACGTAGAAAACGTGTATAATAAGTTCGTTAAACGAACAAAAGGAGGTGGAATTTTGAAGATCATCTTTACAAATCGTTTGACAAAGGATTGGCTTGAAAAAATAGACCAATTAAGAAAGGAATTTTCAAGTGTTGAATTCATAACGTTCAGAGAAATAGAACATCCACGTACTCTTCTTAAAGAAGCTGATGGCGTTGTCGGGGGTCATTTTGCACCAGAAGAAATAGAAAATGCTAAGAATTTGAAGGTCATCTTCGTTCCATGGACAGGAGTAAACATGCTTCCATGGGATGTGATAAGAAAGAAAAAAATAGTCGTCACAAACACCCATTCCAACGCAAGAACTGTTGCGGAGCGGGCAGTCGCCCTGGCACTATCTTTAACGGGTAGAATTGTGGAATTCCATAACGATCTTCAAATGGGAATATGGCATGGTTTTCCCGTTGGACTTCCAGAAAGCGACTATTGGACATCCGTGTATGGTAAAACGTGTGCAATAGTTGGCTTTGGAAACATAGGAAAAAACATAGCCAGAATGATGAAAGCTTTTGAATGCCGCATTATCGCCTTCAAAAAGCATCAAGATGAAAACATACCAGAGTACGCTGATGAATTGGCGTCCGATCTAGAAACAGCGGTTTCAAAAGGGGATATCATCTTTGTGGCTTTACCTCTTACCGCGGAAACGAAAGGTTTATTTGATGAAAAAATCTTTTCAAAAATGAAGGGAAAGTTCATAGTAAACGTAAGCAGAGGAGAAATCCTTGATGAAAAAGCTTTGTACGAAGCGTTGAAAAATGGCACTTTAGCCGGCGCTGCAATAGACACATGGTATCAATATCCTTCAGGCCCATCACACGTAACGCTTCCGTCGCGCTATCCAATACACACGTTTAGAAATGTCGTTCTATCACCTCATATGGCAGGCGTGACAAGACAAAACATGACGGCAATGGCTGATGATACTGTAGAGACGATTAGAGCTTATCTGAAGGACGGAAAGATAAGAAACAAAGTGGATCCAAACTTGACATATTGAAAGGAAGTGAAAAATATGAAAACGTTATTTAAAAATGGAAAAGTATTTCCCATATCCACCAATCCATTTGTAGGTGATGTACTGGTAGAAGATGGAAAGATAAAAGCGATTGGAGCCCTGAATAAAACAGAGGCCGATGAGGTTGTAGAACTAAATGGAAAATATCTATTTCCAGGGTTCGTGGATGCACATTCGCATATAGGTTTATACGAAGAGGGCGTAGGTGCCTATTACGCCTCAGATGGAAATGAAATGACAGACCCTATAACACCTCATGTGCGAGCAATAGATGCGTTTAATCCCGCAGATCCAGCGATACCTCGTGCACTCAGTGGCGGAATAACAACTGTTATGATTTTGCCTGGCAGCGCCAACCCAATTGGAGGACAAGGTGCAATATTGAAGCTCAATCCAACAAACGTGGATAAGATGATCGTAAAATCCCCAGCTGGCATGAAGATGGCTTTCGGAGAGAATCCAAAACGCGTGTATGGAGAACAAAAGAAAACGCCCGCTACCCGTTTGGGAGTCGCAGCCGTTGTGAGGGACTTTTTCATGAAAGTTCAAGATTACATGGCTGAAAAAGCGTTGGCAAAAGAAGAAGGAAAGCCCTTTACGAAAAGAGATTCGAAACTTGAAATAGGAGAATTGGTGTTAAGCAAAAAAATCCCCGCCAGAATTCATGCGCACAGGGCAGATGATATTTTGACAGCTATTCGCATAGCAGAAGAATTTGATTTCGATTTTGTCATAGAGCATGGTACAGAGGGATACAAAATAGTGGATGTGCTGAAAGAGAAAAATGTCAAAGTTGTGGCAGGCCCGCTTTTAACGTTTAGAACCAAATACGAACTTAAAGATATGACGATGAAAGCTTTGAAGATATTGATGGAAAATGGTATCACAGCTTCCCTGATGTGCGATCATCCAGTAATTCCCCTTGAATATTCCACAGTTCAGGCAGCAACTGCGTTAAGGTACGGATCTAAAGAAGAGGATCTCTTGAAAATGCTCACGATCAACCCGGCAAAGATACTTGGAATGGAAAACAGGATAGGCACCATAGAAAAAGGAAAAGATGCAGATTTGGTGGTATGGACTGGTCATCCCTTTGACATGCATTCAGTAGTGGAATCCGTCTACATAGAAGGAAAGAGGGTTATTTGAAAAAATTAAAAGCTTAAACTGCCGCTTTTTAACTTGAAGCGGCAGTTTAAATTTATATTGGAACTTAATTACCCAATGTGGCAACCATTACGGCTTTTATCGTGTGTAACCTATTTTCCGCTTCATCAAAAACCACGGAATGAGAACTTTCAAACACTTCATCGGTTACTTCCATGGAAGTTAGTCCATATTTCTCATAAATCTTCTTACCAATCGTGGTATTTACATTATGAAAAGATGGCAAACAATGCATGAATATGACTTTTTTGTCCGCATTGTTGATCATGTTCATGTTAACCTGATAAGGTTTGAGTAAATTTATTCTTTCTTCCCAAACTTCATCCGGTTCTCCCATTGATACCCATACATCCGTATAAATAACGTCCACACCTTTTGTTCCTTCTTCAACCGATTCCGTCAATGTAATAGTTGCTCCGCTTTCTTTTGCAATCTCTTTTGCTCTGTTGACCAAAGATTCAGCTGGAAACAGCTTTTTAGGTGAAACGATCCTGAAATCCATTCCCATTTTTGCCGCACCTATCATTAAAGAGTTTGCCATGTTATTTCTTCCATCACCACAGTATGCAAATTTTATTCCTTCTAGCTTTCCTTTGTGCTCTTGTATGGTCATCAAATCGGCAAGCACCTGTGTGGGATGAAATTCATCTGTAAGGCCGTTCCAAACGGGAACTCCGGAATATTTTGCAAGGATTTCGACATTTTTGTGTGCAAAACCTCGATATTCGATCCCATCATACATCCTTCCCAAAACTCTTGCAGTATCTTCCATTGTTTCTTTTTCTCCAATGTGAGAACCCGTTGGCCCAAGATAAGTAACCCCTGCGCCCTGGTCCATTGCCGCAACCTCAAATGCACATCTGGTTCTCGTTGAAGCTTTTTCGAATATCAAAGCAATGTTTTTTCCTTTCATCCTTTGCACTTCAGTACCCGTATACTTTGCCCTTTTCAAGTCTCGTGCAAGATCCAACAAAAATTGAATTTCCTTTGATGTAAAATCCAATAACGTCAGAAAGCTTCTTCCTCTCAAATTAACCGCCACTTAAACTCCCTCCCTAATTAATAAGATTTTGTGCCACTACATTATATGAAAAAATGGGCAAATTTAAAAAAATGTTATCGTAAATCTTCTCTTACAAGCGGCATGCTCATACATCTTGGTCCTCCACGTCCCCTAGACAGTTCTGAACTTGGAATGATATGGAGGTTTATCCCGTGGTCTTTTAATATTTTGTTGGTAACACTATTCCTTGAATAAACGATAACTTCTCCAGGTGCAATAGCCAATGTGTTTGAACCGTCATTCCATTGCTCTCTTGCGGAGTCTATTGGATCTCCTCCACCACATTTTAGCAATGTAACCTCTCTACCCAAATACTTTTCCAATATGCTCTTCAACGTTCTTTTTTCCCTAACAACTTTTAAACCATTGTTAGAGCTTTTATCACTTGTAATCGCATAAACGGTAAGTGGTCCTTCAATTCCTGGATAAACAGTGAATTTGTCATAGTCTACCTGCGTAAAAACGGTATCCAAATGCATAAATGCCCTAGAAGGTGGTATGTGAAAAGCTAAAATGATTTCAAAAGAGGTGTCTGAAGCGAAAATTCTTCTGGCAACCTTTTCAATAGAGATGGGATCGGTCCTCTGAGAAATTCCAAAAGCAATTGTCTTTTCATTTAACACCAATTCGTCTCCACCTTCAAGTGACGTGCCTTCATCTCTGTTAAACCAAAGAGGCAAGTCAGCATCTTTAAATCTTGGATGATATTTGAATATGTATTGCGCAAATATCGTTTCCCTATTTCTAGTTATCGTTCTCATATGGTTCAAAGTTATCCCATGTCCTATCGTTGCAAATGGATCTCTGGTGAAATACAAGTTTGGCATCGGATCACAAATGAAAGGATAAGATTCGTAAACCATTTCACTTAAACTCGTGCTCTTATAATTCGGTACTTCCTTTTTCCTAATTCCAGCCATCATTTTGTCAACCATTGTTTTAACGTCAAATTCTTCTAAGTATTCAATCAATACCTCTTTAACGCCTTCGCTTTTAACTCCTGCTTCATCTATGAATTGAGAGATAAATTGTTTTTTTACATTTTCATTTTTAATCGCTTCAACCACCAAATCCTCAAGATAAAGTACTTCTACCCCACAATCTCTTAGAGTCTGGGCGAAAGCATCGTGTTCTTTTTGTGCCACTTCTAAATAAGGAATATCATCAAATAGCAAGGTGGATAACAAATCCGGTGTCAAATTTTCAAGCTCTTTGCCAGGTCTATGTAATAATACCGTTTTCAACTTTCCAATCTCTGATTTTACGTTTAAAACCCGTCCTCTTCCCATTTAGCTAGCCTCCTCAAAATGATTTTATAATACTTAAATATCTTTTTAACAAACTTCCTTCATTTTAAATTTATCAAATCATCCATATTATGACAGATATAACTAGTTTAATCAACAAAATTGTTTCTCTAGTGATCAGGCACAACATGAATTGTGACATGAAAAAAGGCGGGATTTTTCCCGCCTTTTTTGATCAATTTAGATTCATCAATACTCAGGCATTGGAGGGGTTGGCATTTGCGGTTTTTCTTCAGGTTTTTCAACGATTGCTACATCCGTAGTGAGAAGCATTGAAGCGATAGATGCGGCATTTTGAAGGGCACTTCTTGTAACTTTGGCCGGATCTATTATCCCACTCTCCATCATGTCAACGTATTCACCAGTCAAAGCATTGTAACCGTAGTACTTGTTGGAATTCTCAAGAATGTTATTTATAATGACAGAACCTTCTACACCAGCATTCGAACAGATCATCTTTATTGGTTCACGAAGCGCGTTGCGAACAATCGATGCGCCAATCTTTTCTTCCCCTTCGAGTTTCTTTTCAAATTTTTCGAGCTCTTGAGAAACTCTCAAAAGGGTAACTCCTCCACCTGGTACGATCCCTTCCGCAACAGCTGCTTTGGTAGCGCTAAGAGCATCTTCTATTCTATGTTTCTTTTCTTTAAGTTCGGTTTCGGTTGCCGCTCCAACTTTTATTACTGCAACTCCACCAGCCAATTTGGCCATTCTTTCTTGGAGAGTTTCTTTTTCGTAATCGCTTGTGGTGTTTTCGATCTGAGTCTTGATTTGAGCGATTCTTTCTTTTATATCTTCAGCCTTTCCAGCTCCATCAACGATGAGAGTATCATCTTTTCTTACCTTTACACTCTTAGCTTTACCAAGCATATCAATCGTCGTGTTTTCAAAGTCAAGTCCAACTTCCTCGCTTATAACAGTTCCACCTGTAAGAATGGCGATGTCTTGCAACATTGCCTTTCTTCTGTCACCAAAGCCAGGTGCCTTAACGGCAACTGTGTTAAGTGTTCCCTTCAATTTGTTAAGCACCAACGTTGTCAGCGCTTCTCCTTCAACATCTTCTGCTATGATAAGGAGAGGCTTTCCAGTTTGAGCGACTTTTTCCAGAATCGGTATTATTGGTTTTATGGCGCTTATTTTCTTATCGGTGATCAATATGTAAGGCTCAGAAAGGACAGCTTCCATCTTTTCAGCGTCCGTAACGAAATACGGGGAGATGTAACCTCTGTCAAAGTCCATACCTTCTGTGAAATCAACGTAAGTTTCCATCGTTTTGGAATCTTCAACTGTGATAACTCCATCTTCTCCAACTTTGTCCATCGCATCTGCAATGAGCTTTCCAACTTCATTGCTGTTTGCGCTTATGGACGCAACGTGTTCAATATCTTCTTTGCCTTTGAGCTTTTTGCTTATTTTTTTGATTTCTTCTACGGCTTTTTCTGTGGCTTTGCTTATCCCGCTACGCATGATCATTGGATTTGCACCGGCAGTTATGTTCTTTATTCCTTCTTTTATCATGGCTTCTGCAAGGATAGTGGCGGTTGTCGTACCATCTCCAGCCACATCATTTGTCTTGGTAGCTACTTCTTTAACGAGTTGTGCACCAAGATTTTCGAATTTATCTTCAAGTTCTATTTCCTTAGCTATTGAAACTCCATCGTTGGTTATAGTTGGAGAACCAAAACTTTTTTCAAGCACAACGTTTCTTCCTTTTGGTCCTATTGTAATCTTAACCGCACTTGCAAGTTTCTCAACACCTTTTAAAAGTGACTGTCTTGCTTCTTCATCGAATTTTAAGAGCTTCGGCATAGTCTTTCCCTCCTTTTCATTCCTCTATTTTGGCGAGGATATCGCTCCAGTCAATAAGAATGTAATCCTCATCATCAATCTTAATTTCATTCCCAGAATACTTCGCAAAAATTACCTTATCTCCAACTTTTACCGTTATTTCATCGCTTGAACCTATTTCTATAACCTCTGCCTTTTGAGATTTTTCCTTCGCTTTTTCAGGAAGCACTATACCTCCAGCAGATTTAAGTTCTTCTTTGATGGGCTTTATTAACAGCCTTTCGCCAATTGGTTTTATTCTCATACTCAAAGCCTCCCTTCTAAATTTTTAGCACTCTAATGTCCTGTCTGCTAATTATGTTAGCGCAACTTACCCGCTTTTTCAAAACCCTAAAAACGAAGAATATTAACAATTACAAGAAATTAAATGTAATTATTTACAAATATATTGTATTTTCTCTATTTATCTCGTTTTTTCTCGTTTTTTAACTTTTCAACAGCCAAAAAAATCAGTATCTACAAGGCTTTGAAGTAGTTTTCAACAATTTCAAAAAAGTTTTCAACAGTCAATTGTTGAAAACTCACGAAAATAGCGTGAAATAAGGAAAAAATGATTGTTGAAAACTTTTATGCTTCAAATTTCCTTATTTTACGAGGTTTTTCGAGATTTTTGAAAGCATTTCCGAGGAAGTTTTCAACAATTAGAATTGTTGAAAAAACCATTTTCAACAATTTCAACAAGTTTTCAACAAGTTTTCAACAGTCAAAAAAATCAGTATTTACAAGGCTTTGAAGTAGTTTTCAACAATTTCAACAATACCTATTACTATTACTAAAGATATATAATAATAAATAATAGTAATAGGGAGTGTTGAAAACTTCCTAAGTAAGGTTGTTGAAAAGTCAAAACAAACCGATGGGAGGAAATTCAAAATGATTTATGCAATAGGAGACATTCACGGTTGCAAAACACAATTGATGAAGCTCACGGAAAAATTGCCACTCAAAAAAGAGGATACACTGATTTTCCTGGGAGATTACATAGATAGAGGTGCGGATTCAAAAGGAGTGATAGATTTTTTAATTGACTTATCAAAGAAACATGAAAAAACGGTTTTCATAAAAGGAAATCACGAATGGATGTTTCAACAATTCTACACCTACAGGGATCCGGAATCATGGGAACGTTGGGAATACAACGGAGCCAAAAGAACGTTAGAAAGCTATGGAGGCATAGATAACATTCCAGAAGAACATCTCAAATTCATAGAAAACACAAAAATTTATCACATTGAAAAAGATTTCTTCTTCGTTCACGCAGGTGTAAAACCACACGTAAGCCTCGAAGAACAAAAAGAGAAAGATATGCTCTGGATAAGGGACGAATTCATATACTCAAAAGAACCTCTAAAAGGTTACACAGTCGTATTTGGTCATACCCCTAATGAAGAACCACTAATTCAAGATGATAAAATTGGAATTGACACAGGATGTGTTTATGGAGGAAAACTAAGCTGTGTAAGACTGGAAGACAAAAAAATATTTCAAGTGAGGTGCAAAAATTGAAAGCGATATACCCGGGAACATTCGATCCAATAACTTACGGGCACTTGGACATAATAAAGAGGGCTTCAAAGATATTCGAAGAAATTACCGTCGTTGTTATGAATAACCCAAGGAAAAAACCCTTTTTTACATTAGAAGAAAGGCTGGAAATGATAAAAGAATCCACAAAAGAAATTAAAAACGTAAAAACAGACACTTACTCAGGATTACTGGTGCAATACGTAAAATCCCATTCCGCTAACATTGTAATTAGAGGACTCAGAGCGTTGGAAGACTTTGAATACGAATTCGAAATGGCCTTGACGAATAGAGAAATGTATCCAAAGTTAGAAACCATCTATCTCATGACAGACTTAAAATATCTTTTCGTTTCATCCTCAATGGTAAAAGAAATAGCTAAATTCAAAGGAGAATTGGAAAAATGGGTTCCGCCAATTGTGGAAAAGAAATTGCAAGAGAAATTCCAAGAGTAACCGTTCTTTGTGGTGGAAGTTCCCCAGAACGTGATGTATCGATTTTAAGTGGGAAAAACGTTCAAAATATATTGAAAAGAAACGGTATAAATGCCGAGCTCTTCGTGTGGAATGGCAACTTCGATGAGTTATCGAAAATAAGCTCTCCATGCTTTGTGGCTCTACATGGCGCACCTGGAGAAGATGGGAGTGTTCAACGCTATTTTGAAAAGCAAGGAATAAAGTACACAGGTTCGGGTATTGAAGCGTGTGAAACAACTTTTGATAAAATTTCCACCAAAGAATTCTTTAGAAGCAAAAGACTTAAAACTCCACAATGGTGGAAAACTTGCAAAGAAACTCCCTGCATTTTGAAACCTCGCTTTGGAGGTTCAAGCTTAGGAGTAAAACTTTGTTTCACAAAAAAGATGTGTAAAAGCATTTCAGAGGAAGAGCATTTCTTTGAAGAGTACGTGGATGGAAGAGAAATAAGTATTTCCGTTGTAGAGATAAACGGAAAGGTAGAAGTGCTTCCAATATTGGAGATCATCCCTTCTAACACTTTTTACGACTACGAATCTAAATACCAAAAAGAAGGGGCAAAACTCATAGCACCGGCTGCACTTAGAAATAGCGAAATAGAAGAAATATCAATTGTATCAAAAGAGATCTACAATGGATTGGGTTTAAAAGATTTTGCAAGAATTGATGGTATAATCTCAAAAGATGGAATTTATTTTTTGGAAGTTAATTCCATTCCGGGGATGACAGAATTCAGCGATCTTCCAGCCTCTGCAAGAGCTGGAAGGATTTCTATGGACGAAATCATATTAAGCGCTTTAAGATCCTCTATGCGGAGGTGAAAAATGGATTTTTTAGGAACAACTATAGTGGCAGTTAAAAGAAATGGAAAAACCGTTATGGCTGGAGATGGACAAGTAACACTAGGACAGACCGTTATGAAAGCAACGGCAAAAAAAGTTAGAAAACTTGGAAATGGTAAAGTGGTAACGGGATTCGCCGGATCGGTTGCTGATGCTTTCACACTTTTTGACAGATTTGAATCAAAACTCAGGGAAGCCAATGGAATTCTTAAAAAAGCGGCTGTGGAACTTGCAAAGGATTGGAGGACAGATAGAGTGCTTAGGAGACTTGAAGCGCTTTTAATGGTGGCCGATCATGACGATATGTTTTTAATCTCTGGAAATGGAGAGATAATAGAACCAGACGAACCGATTATGGCGATTGGTTCAGGCGGCTCTTACGCGTTGGCGGCAGCACGAGCACTTTATAGAAACACGGAAATGGAAGCGCGTGATATAGCCGTTAAAGCTTTAGAAATAGCAAGCGAAATATGCATATACACCAATTCCAACATAACGGTTGAAGAAGTTTAAGGAGGCGCTTAAATGAGTTTAATGATAGACGAATTGACGCCAAAAGAAATAGTACAAGAATTGGACAAGTATATAATCGGTCAACAAGAGGCTAAAAAATCGGTGGCCGTCGCTTTAAGAAACAGAATAAGGAGGATGAAACTTCCTCAAGAGCTGCAAAGAGACATAATTCCAAAGAATATCTTGATGGTTGGACCCACCGGTGTTGGAAAAACCGAAATAGCCCGCAGACTTGCTCAGCTATCGGGATCACCGTTTGTAAAAGTGGAGGTAACACGTTACACGGAAGTTGGCTACGTTGGAAAATCCGTCGAATCGATAATTCGGGAATTAGTCGAAGCAAGTGTAAACAACGTTAAATCTGAAATGATGAAGAAGGTGGAAAAAGAAGCAAAAAAAATGGTTGAAGAAAGAATATTGGATGCCGTGGTCCCAGAGAGTGTAAAAAAACCAGCCACAACAGGGTTTATGGGCTTTTTTCAAAATCAACCACAGCAAAGAGTGTCCCCAGAAGAAAGAAGAAAGGCCCTTTCATATCGAAAAGAAATGAAAGAACGCCTTCGCAACGGCGAGCTTGAAGATATGGAAATAGAAATAGAAATAGAGGACAACACTCCAGTTATGCCCGTGATAGGTGGAATGAACATGGAAGATATGAACATCGATTTGCAAGATATGTTTGGCAGTCTCTTGCCTAAGAAGATGAAAAAGAAAAGAGTTAAAATAAAGGATGCGAGAAGATTACTTTTGCCTATAGAATCTGAAAAATTGATAGACAAGGACAGCATGATTCAAGAAGCTTTGGAAAGAGCTCAGTATCGTGGAATAGTTTTTTTGGATGAGTTTGACAAGATTGTGGCAAGTGGCACAAAGGGAGGACCGGACGTTTCCAGAGAAGGAGTCCAAAGAGATCTTTTACCAATAGTTGAAGGAACGAATGTGAACACAAAGTATGGTATGGTAAAAACAGATTACGTCCTTTTCATAGCCGCGGGCGCTTTTCACGTTTCAAAACCATCAGAGCTCATTCCTGAAATTCAGGGTCGTTTTCCCATTAGGGTGGAGCTTGATGCGCTGACTCAAAAAGATTTTGAAAAAATCCTAGTGGAACCCAAAAATTCTTTGATAAAACAATATCAGGCTTTACTTTCTACGGAAGGGGTGGATGTTCAATTTACCAAGGATGGAATTTCAGAAATAGCGCGCATGGCGTATGAAATGAATGAAAAGCAAGAAAATATAGGGGCGAGGCGTCTTTACACCATTGTAGAAAAGCTTATGGAAGACATCTCATTTGAAGCTCCAGATGTTGAAAGTCCGGTCATGATCGATAAGGAGTTTGTGGATAAAAAATTAGGTGAAATCATTGAGAATGAGGATCTAAGCTCGTACATACTTTAAAAAATAAAATAGAAAGGAAGTTTAAAATGTTAGAAATAATTAAAGAAGAGGAAAACGTAAAAACTGTAAAGATCACTGTGGAAAGTGAAAAAGTAAAAGAAGCTACCGAAAAGGTTTTCGATGAGCTTTCAAAGAACGTGAGAATCAAGGGATTTAGAAAGGGAAGAGTCCCTCGTAACTTGTTAAAGACTATAGTTGGAGCTGAAGAAATAGAAAACATGATCAAAGAAAAAGTTGCAGATATGGCGCTGGACAAACTTTACGAAGATGAGGAATTCAAAAAAATGAACGTTATGCTTCCGCCCGCTCTCGTATCGATAGATATGGGAGAAGATGCGAAAGTGGTTTTTGAAATTCATCTTTATCCGGAAGTTGAGATTGAGTCTCTTGAAGGTGAAGAAATAGAGATTCCAGAATTGAAAGAAGAAGATGTTGAAAAAGATGTTGAAGAGGAGCTGGAACGCCTTAGAGAAGAAAATGCAGTTTTAGAGCCCAAAGGCGAAAACGAGGTTGTAGAAGAAGGAGATCATGTTGAAATAGAGTACCACGTTACCGGAAAAGAAGAAACTCCGAGAACCTTTGACTTCGTTGTCAAAGACCCGAAATCAAGTCAGCTTTTCCAGGATATCCTTGGAAAGAAAGTTGGAGACACAATAGAATTCGTGGATGAAAGGGACGAAAACAAAACCAGCTACACTATGAAAATCACGGCCATTCATAGAAGAATTTTGGCTAATTTGGATGATGAATTTGCGAAGAGTGTCGATGTAGAAGCGGAAACGCTTGAAGCATTGAAGCAAAAGCTCAAAGAAAAGATAAAAGGCTCATTTAACGATTTCATAAAAACGTTTGAAGCCAATACAATTTTGAACAGGCTTGCCGACAAGACGAAATTGAAAATGTCAGACCATTCACTTGAATTGTTTATAAATCATGTCATCATGCGTCAAAAGGAAAATAAAGAATATGAAAAATCGCTCAAAGATTTCAAAGGAGACGAGAATGCGTACAAAGAATCTCTGAAAAAAGAGATCACGAACTATCTTAAAATCAAAGGAGCCGTTGAGAAAATAGCAAGAGAAAAAGATATAAAAGTAAGTGAAGAAGAAATTTTTGAAAAGGCGAAAGAATATTACTCTTCTATGAACATTAGCGATGAAAGATTGAAAGTCACCCTTTCTAAAGAAAAAGAACTTCATGATCGTATAAAAAATGACTTACTTCACGATAAAGTGGCCGAAGAGCTTTTGAAGAGTGCGAAAATAGTGGTGAAAAAAACAGACAAAGAAGAGAATAACGCAAAAGAAAGTAATAAGGAGGAAAAAACAGATGAGTAATCGCACGGGCTTAACGGTCAACGATCAAGGAGTACCAATAGTAATAGAAACGACCGGCCGAAGCGAAAGAGCATACGACATATATTCTCGCCTTCTCAAGGACAGAATAATATTTTTGGAAGATGAAATAAACAGTTACACCTCTGGCCTAGTTGTAGCACAATTGCTCTTTTTGGAAGCTCAGGATCCAGATAAAGACATATATCTTTATATAAATTCGCCTGGGGGAGAGATAAATGCGGGTTTGGCCATATACGACACGATGCAATTTGTAAAATGTGATGTCGTTACAACTGCCATAGGAATGGCGGCTTCTATGGCGGCAGTATTGCTGGCCGCCGGAGCTAAGGGAAAAAGGTATGCTCTTCCTCATGCAACGATCATGATACATCAGCCGCTTGGAGGAGCACAGGGCCAGGCTGTTGACATAGAAATTCGAGCACGAGAAATTATGAGGTTGAAGAAAGAATTAAATTCCATACTTTCTGCTCACACTGGGCAACCTTTAGAAAAAATAGAAAAAGACACAGATAGAGATTTTTTCATGACATCGCAAGAAGCCATGGAGTATGGATTAATTGACAAAGTGATCTCCTCCAAAAGAGGCGAAAACGGAGGTAAAAAAGAGTGAAAAATGAGAAATTTTGTTCCTTTTGTGGTAGACCGGCAAGTGAAGTGAATAAGCTGATAGCTGGTCCAAACAATGTTTACATATGCGATGAATGTGTAGAATTATTTCATGATATTCTCCATGACGAACCGACGAATCGTTCTAAAAGCCAAAAAAGTGTAAAAAAATTACCGGGGCCAGCTGAAATAAAGGCAGAGCTCGATAAATACGTTATTGGCCAAGAAAGGGCAAAGAAAACATTGAGCGTTGCGGTTTATAACCATTACAAAAGAGTATTTATGGGGAAAAAATTTGATGATGTTGAGATAGAGAAATCGAATATAATGCTCATAGGTCCAACTGGTTCTGGGAAAACGTTGATGGCTCGTGTGCTTGCAAAGATTTTAGATGTGCCCTTTGCCATAGCAGATGCCACGCCTTTGACCGAAGCGGGATACGTTGGCGAAGACGTTGAAAACGTGATATTGAGGCTTTTGCAAGTTGCCGATTTTGATGTAGAACGTGCCAAACACGGAATAGTGTACATAGACGAAATTGATAAAATATCCAGGAAATCCCAGAACGTTTCTATCACACGAGATGTTTCTGGCGAGGGAGTGCAGCAAGCACTTTTGAAAATAGTGGAAGGAACTGTCGCGAACGTTCCACCGCAAGGTGGAAGAAAACACCCTTACCAAGAATTCATAAAAGTGGACACAACAGACATTTTGTTTATAGTTGGAGGAGCTTTTGATGGACTTGAAGATCTGATCAAAGAAAGGGTTCAAAAGACAACGATGGGTTTCAACGCCACTTTGAAGTCTAAAAAAGATGAAAGCTTAAGTGAACTGTTAAAACAAGTTGTCCCAGATGATCTCGTCCATTACGGTTTAATACCAGAATTCATTGGAAGATTTCCGATAATTACCACGTTGGAAGAGTTAGATGAGAATCAGTTGGTGAAAATTTTAACTGAACCAAGGAATGCAGTTATAAAACAATATAAGAAACTTCTTGAACTTGATAACGTTGAATTGGAGTTTGAAGACGATGCGCTTATTGAAATCGCTAGGCTTTCGAAAAAACGTGGCACCGGAGCAAGAGGTTTAAAAAGTGTCGTAGACGAAGTAATGATGGACGTCATGTTTGAAGTACCAACTTTGCAAAACGTTCGAAGAGTTATCGTTACGGCTGAAACCGTGAAAAATGGGAAGAAACCAATAGTTGAAATGAGAGAATCTGCGTAAGATCGGAGATGTAAATGGCTTTAATATTCGGAATAGAGAGTTCTTGTGATGAAACTTCAATAGCGATAGTTGAAAATGGGGAAAAAATCATAGCCGAAGAAACAGCTTCTCAAGTTTCCACACACGCTTTATATGGTGGAGTTGTTCCAGAAATAGCTTCAAGGCATCATCTTGAAAACATAAGCGTGTTAGTTAAAATGGTAATGGAAAAATCGAAAATTGATCCCCGTGAAATTTCCGCAATTGCGGTTACATATGGGCCCGGTCTTGCTGGGCCTTTACTTGTTGGCGTTTCTTACGCAAAAGCGTTGTCATATGCGTGGAAAGTGCCACTCATAGGAGTGAATCACATGCTTGGGCATCTAAACGCGGTCTTTCTTTTCGATGACTCCATAGAGCTTCCATGTTTAGTGCTTATGGTTTCTGGAGCGCATACGGAAATTCTGTACATGAAATCGATGTTTTCCTACGAAATACTTGGCAAGTCCATAGATGACGCGGCGGGGGAAGCCTTTGACAAAGTTGCTCGAATGATAGGCTTGCCTTATCCCGGCGGTCCACAAATAGAAAAAGCTGCCAAGGATGGAAAAAGCGTTTACGATTTTCCAAAGCCGAAAACAAAGAGAAAGTACGATTTCAGCTTTAGCGGATTGAAAACACACGTGCGCTACTTTTTGAGAGACAACGAAGGAATAAAGATTGAAGACGTTGCCGCTTCATTTCAAGAAACCGTAACTTCTCTTTTAATAGAAAAAGTTGTTAAAGCTGCAAAGGAGTACGGTATTTCTCATGTTGTTTTGGCAGGAGGTGTTTCTGCCAATTCGTTGCTTAGAAAGAAAGCGAAAGAAGCCGAAGAAAACGAAAAACTCTTCTTTCATTTTCCCCCTTTGAAATATTGTACTGATAACGCTGCCATGATAGCTGCAGCCGGATGGCAATATTACATAAGGGGTGCATTTGCAGACTTGAACCTGAACGTTGTTCCTAATTTGGAGGTTGGAATGTGAGAATTTCTTACGGAAGCGCGCGTTTTTTAGAACTTGTAAAATCTGGCCCAAAGTTAGATATGCAAACGATATACACCATGTTTGGTGAAAGGTGTATATTTGATTGCGCTTATTGTGCGCAGGCAAGAACGAGTTTTACATCTGAAAAAATGCTTTCGAGGGTTGTTTGGCCAAAATTTGACATGGGAGATATCGTTGAAGCCATAGAAAAATACAATGAGAAGATCAAAAGAATATGTCTTCAGGTTGTTTCATCAGAAAGAGCGAGAGATGAAGCATTTGAATTTCTAAAACGCGTAAAAAGATTAAAAATACCAATCTCTGCGAGCGTGCGCGTTTTTAGCATTGAAGAAGCAAAAAGGTGGTTTGAAAACGGTATTGAAAGGCTTGGAGTTGCTACAGATGTTATAAGTAAAAAGTTTTACGCGAAATATCGTGGGGGAGATTTGGGCTCACATTTAAACCTATTGAAAGAATTGGCTGAGACATTTCCTAACCGTATAACCACTCATGCAATAGTTGGTTTAGGCGAAAGTGAAAAAGAAATGGCCGAATTCTTTCAAAAAATGCATGAATGGCAAATTACAGTGGGGCTCTTTGCTTTTACACCCTTGAAGGGCACGAAACTTGAAAGACATCCAAAACCTTCAATGGACACTTATAGAAGAGTTCAAGTTGCGCGATATTTAATAGAAAATGGGATTAGCACGGTATCAAATTTTTCTTTTTCTGAAAAAAGCGAAATAATAGATTACGGCATGAAAATTGACAATATTTCTCCAAGGGCTTTTTTGACTTCGGGGTGTCCAAATTGCACGCGTCCTTATTACAATGAAGATCCGCGCGAAGAGCTTTACAATTTCTTTGATAGAGTTGAACGCAAACCTTTTAGGGTAGGAGATAGAGAGGTTTGAGAGAGATGAAGAGAAAGTTTAGCTTGTTGATATTTGCGTTTTTGTTATTTGCAACAAGCATTTTTGCCGTTTCTTTAACGTTGATAACGAATCCACCGCAATCGTTGGTGTACGTTAACGATGTTTTAGTGGGACAAACAAATGAAAACGGGGAATTGACCATAAAAGTTGAAGATGGATCAAAAGTGAAAATTGAAAATATAGGTTATTCTCCATATGCTTTTATTTTCAACGGAAATACAAATACGACTGTTCACGTGAATTTGAAACCTATTTCATATCTCTACATATCTTGTGCTCAGCCTGATGCTCAAGCTATTGTGGATGGCAATAATTATCTATTACCAGCGACAGTAACACTAGCTGCCGGAAGACACGAAGTTATTGTGCAAAAAGATGGGTACGTTCCTCAAAAAGTGTTTGTTACAACTCAACCATTTGGGATTATTAAAAAAGATTTTCAACTCCAAAAATCTGGAAAAATTTCGATCACCACTTCACCTCCTCATGTCTTTGTCGTTTTAGACGATGAAGCAACCCTTACCACGCCAATTTCCACTTATTTGAAAAGCGGAAAGCATTCTTTGTCTTTTAGCTTTATTGGATATGCTCCGTTTTCTACAGATGTTTATGTGCCTGAAAATTCCACTCCTTTGACATTTCACTTTGAACTTAATAGACTGTTCAAAGTTACAATAGATTCTTCTCCTTCTGGTGCCATTGTAAGTATGGCATCAACAACTTTTGTTGCACCGGCTACATTTGAACTTACCAAAGGAATTTACAAATACATTGCTCATCAGAAGTATACTTATGAAGCGACAGGAGAATTTTTTGTAAATCACAGCGGAAAATACACGGTAAAACTCAAGCCAAAAAAAGGACTTGTGGTTTTTAATTCAAACCCTATCGGAGCTGCCATAAATTTAAACGGAAAATTCATAGGTCAAACTCAAAAAAGTGTTAGCCTGCCTTACGGAAAATACAAAGTTAAAATGGTAGGTAACAACGGAAAAGTGTGGTTCGAAAACTTTGTCCTAAACGGGGAAATAAAGACCATTTATGGAGATATGGTAAATTCGGGCATGGTGCTGATAGATGCCTATCCATCTACCAATACCATAGTTCACATTGGACAAGTATGGACAAGTGTCCCCGCCACTTTGAACGCAGATGTTGGAGTTTACAAGGTGGAATTTTTTAATCCATCTTTTCCCGTTTTATCGCGATACATTGAAGTGAAAGCTGGAGAAGTTTCAGATGTGCATGTCTTTTTGCAACCAATGAGCACCCTGTTTATTTCCACTTATCCCTTGGGAGCAACTGTAACATTGGATGGAAAGGTCATAGGAAAAGCCCCCATATTTTCCAAGCAAGTAACAGCTGGTACTCATCTTTTGAATGTTAAATGGAGCGATGGAGAAATAGACAAAAAAATCTTGCTGCTTAAAGATAAAGTTTACAGCTTCACCTTTAACGACCCAAGTAGTGTTAAAATCACATTTGTTTCTTATCCCGATCCGCTAAATCTGGTAATAGATGGTAACAAAAAAGGAAGTACCCCTATTTCTATACAACTCACGAGAGGTGAGCACTCTTACATAGCTTACAATGCAATTGGCACACAAGTGGCAAGTGGAACCTTAGACACAACTTACTTTTCGTCTCAGACTTATTTCTTTTTGAATGGGAGGTAAATATGATGATACGTAAAACTACGGCTTTTCTTATTTTAATAACCATAGCGGTATCGATTTCTTTGGCAGTTTCTATAAACGATGTCGCCCCCTCTTCAGATTTGTATCCTTACGTTGTAGAAATGGTTCAAAACAACATAATGAAGTTGGATTCAAATGGCAATTTCAACGGCACACTTGTGGTCACCAGAGGTGATCTCGCGCGAATTCTTTCCAGACTTTTGAGTTACGTTCAAGGAAGGGTTCAGCCAGTAACACAAGTAAGTCAGGCGAATAGAGGAACATCTTCTGCAACAACTGTTGCAATTTCCAATGAACTTTCCATGAAAATTCAAAAACTCGAAGATGCGATAAAAAAGTATTACAATTTCGAAGCTTACATAAGCAACACTTCAAATAGTTTGAGTGGAATAATAACCGAAGTGGATCAAATGAAAGTGCAATTAGATGCCGTACAAAAAGTGGTAGCCTCTCTGAAAGATGTAAAATCTCTTCCGCCATCAAGTTTGTTGGCTCAAGCAATAAACAATGAAAATGAATTAAAATCACAGCTGGATACACTTTCAGCGAAAGTTTCTGCTTTAAAAATTCAAAACGAAATGAACTCACAAAAGATGAAGAGTTTTTCTTCTTCTATAAGTGCGACTATTACGAAGTTGAGAACAGACTTTTCAACTTTGAATTTAACGCTTTCTTCAATGGAAAGCGAGAAACAGATAGAATCACAAAAATTTGAAGAGGCAATGAGTAAAATAAAATCTTCCACTTCAAAGATGGAAGAGATTTCAAAAGAAAACGTTCAACTGAAAAAAGAAGTGGGAGATCTCAAATCAACTCTAAATAAAGTTTACATTTTTCAGGCCATCGAGGCACTGGCTTTTATTGGAACTATTATATTGGTTTTTTACATGAAATAAGGGCTAATTGCTTAGCAAATCAAAATACTTACTTACCTTGGGTTTTGAAATTAAGTCCTTTTTTAATTCTTTCTCTGAAAGCAGAGGAAAACTTATTTATTGATTTCAACGAAATTTCTTCTTTGCAATCAAGGTAAGTTGTGAGGAAACATAAGAAAAAGAAAGAAAAATATTCCCGGAAAAACACTTTATAAGCAGTCAATGTAAAATTGAAAGTCAGATCAGAATTGAAATGAGAGTTGTTCAAATGTTCAAAAACGAATGTTTTTCTTTCTCAATATGTTCCGTTCCTCTTAATCTTATTTTATGAAATTTCAAATGGAAATTCAGATGTTTGTTGTTAACAATACTTCTAGGGTGATTGTTTTTTACATAAAATGAACATCTACTAGAAAATTAAAGAAAATAAAAGTATTTTTGAATTAATCAAGCGTAATTTGATGTAATCAAGTTTAAATGTAAAAAATCGTGTAAAATAGTGCTTGATTTTTTTTAAATAAAGATTTATTCTTTCAACGAAAGAAATATTAATAGCTTTTCATAAAAAGGAGTTATATATGAAGATTAATTCTCAGAGCATGAAATTATTAAATGAGCAATTAATAGTAAGAATTCTTGTGGAAAAAGGTCCTCTTAGTCAAGTTGAACTCTCTCGCATAACTAAATTGACGCCCAGTACAATTAGCAGAATAGTTTTTGATTTAATCAAAATAGGATTAGTTGAAAAAGGAAAAAGAATTCAAACAAATACATTAGGTAGAAAGGCAACAAGTTTACTCCTAACTAAAAATTTTTGTTCAAGTGTTGTTTTTAATGTTGGTGTTGAACAAACTGAGGTGGCAGTTGGTTATTTAGATAAATCAACAAAAAAACTATACACCTTTCCCACAGGCACTCTTTCTAGTTTCATAGAAAGGGTCAACGAGTTTTTAAATCTATTAAGAAACGAACAACCTGTAAGTTCTAAATATACCTCTATTGTTTTTGCTTTTCCAGGTATTGTGGATCCTCAAAAGGCAGAAGTAATATATGCGCCCAACCTCAATTGGCGGAATGTTAAGTTAGCAGAGCTTATTCATTATAACTATCCGATTTTTGCTGATAATGAAGCCAATCTTTCTATACTTGCAGAAAGCGCTTTGTCAAATGACGTAAAAAAGTTTGGAAACGCTTTTTTTCTCTACATAAGTCAAGGAATAGGAGGAGGGGCTATTATAAATAACAAAATCTTAAGAGGTGCAAGATTCGCTGGTGGTGAGATTGGACATACAGTTGTAGAAGCAAGATCAAACACAAAGTGTCATTGCGGAAATTATGGGTGTTTAGAGCGCTTTGCTTCTCTTCTTTTACCAATTGCCGAATATGAGAAAAATGGAAAAAAGTTGAAGGGTAAGACACTTGGAGAGAAATTCGATTCTTTAATAAAAATAAATAATATCGGAGAACAGAGAGCAAAGGAAGCTTTAAAGGGATTTCTTTATTATTTGTCAATAGGACTGATTAACATTGTAAATACTTTCAATCCTAACGTTATCATTTTAGGAGGAGATTCAAATTCAATATGGAAGAATTTCGGTGAAGAACTGTATAAAACGATTTCGAAAAGAAC
>NZ_JBPNHS010000011.1:0-65244 GCF_054006115.1 Mesoaciditoga sp.
AAAATAGGCTACAACGTCCCAACATACGTTCTTGAACATTTGCTCGGCAATTACGCGGGGCAATTAGATGGTGATGGAATAAAAAAGGTAGAGAGAATTTTAAGAGAGCATTATTTGAAACCCGATATGGCGGAGTACGTGAAATCGCAGGTGCGAGAAAAAGGGGAATTCAGGATCATAGACAGAATAAGTGCCACCTTGAATACAAAGTTCAACATATACACAGCTACGCTTCAAAACTTAAACGTTAGAGATGGGGTAATAGACGATGAACTCGTTAAAGCGCACCCCAAAATGCTTTTGGGAGGAATGTGGGCGATAATAGATTTAAGGTATGATTACGAAGAACACCCAGGAAGCCCTTTTGTCGTTGAAAGAATTCATCCCATACAGCTATCCAATTTCACAAGTGATGATTTTATCAGCAGAAGAGAAAATTTCACCCTTGATGAATGGATAGATCTTCTTATAAGATCGATAGGCCTTGAGCCTAAGAAGATGAAACGGAGGGAAAAGTTTCTTCAACTTCTTCGTTTGGTTCCGCTTGTGGAAAAGAATTACAACCTTGTGGAGCTTGGCCCCAGAGCAACGGGAAAATCATTTATCTATCGTGAAATTTCTCCATATGCGATTTTGGTGTCGGGAGGTAACACAACGGTTGCACAGCTCTTCTACAATTTGAGTTTGGGAAAGATGGGACTTATTGGCGAATGGGATGTTGTGGCGTTTGATGAAGTTGCCGGAATTAAGTTCAGAGACAGATCTGCCCTTCAAATGATGAAAGATTACATGGAATCCGGATCCTTCGCCAGAAAGGTGGAAGTTGTTGCGGAAGCGTCGATCGTTTTCAATGGAAATATAAATGACGATGTTCAAACGTTGTTAAAACTTTCGAATTTATTTGAGCCGTTTCCCGTGGAAATGCAAGATACGGCTCTTATGGATAGAATTCACGCATACCTGCCAGGTTGGGAAGTTAAAAAATTGAGCACTTCTTCTTTTACCGACCATGTTGGTTTCGCAATAGATTATTTTTCAGAGGTTTTGAGATCGCTACGTAAGCAATCAGCCGTAAATGTTGTAGAAAAGTATTTCACGCTTGGTTCCCAACTGAACAGCAGAGACGAAAAAGCGGTGAAAAAGACCTGTTCCGGCTTGATAAAACTTCTTTTTCCACACGGACAGTACACAAAAGAAAACATTGAGGAAATTCTCACTTTCTCTTTAGAAATGAGAAAAAGAGTCAAGGAGCAGCTCAAGAAAATGGGTGGTTTGGAATTTTGGGACACGAACTTCTCTTATATAGACAAAGAAACAAAAAAGGAAAATTACGTGTCTCTTCCAGAAGGAGGGACAAAGACCATGATCTCACAGGATCCACTGCCACCCGGGACCGTTTATTCCGTCTCAATGGTAAACGGAAAAGCCAACCTTGTAAAAATAGAGGCGATCGTTATGCCTGGTGATGGAAAGATGCTGATAAGTGGTGGAAGCCCCGCTTTCAAAGAAAGCGTTAAAGTGGTTGAAGCGTACATTCGCGGGAATGAAAGGAAGTTTATGCCAACATCCAGCAGGCTAAAAGATTACAACATAACCGTTCAAGTTAATCCGATAATTGGTAATACCGTCGGAGGGGATGTGTCTGTCGCAGTTTTTGTTGCCATACTTTCCGCAATTCATAGGGCAACGATGAAAAAAGGTTTCGCCGTTATAGGAGACATGACGATAACCGGCACGTTGGAAATCACTCTTTCGTTGATCGACAAGGTAAAAATGCTTTCTGAAAATGGTGCCAAAGCGATAACCATTCCTATTGAACAATTTTCTGCCATTAGTTCCTCTGTGAATTTATTGGAGAACATAATGCCAATTCCAATATCAAGCCCAGAAAACGCATTTCTGAAGGGAAGGTTAGAAGAGTAAAAAATCCTTATGTGCTCAAGCCTGGATGCTTTTCCTTTCGGTTTTTTCTTAGATACCTGGAGCCTGCTTTTCTTGTCCTCCTTGATCAATCTATTATTCTTCAATACATCATTAAGCCCGCAAAGTAATTTTGCGGGCTGAAGTGATTATCATTCAATTTATTTCAGATTTTTAAAATCAACTTTCCTCAGTTTCCAATTCCATTTCTTCTACTTCATGCAATTCGTACTCGTTAACAAGATTAGGCGAACGTTTTGAAAAGAGAGCTGCTATCTTCCAGTGCATTTTCAAATACGTTGCCAAGATCGGGACCTGAATAACTGGCGCTATTGCCGCAGGGATGGCTGCGAGCCCAATTCCTCCTGCAAGGGCAATTGCCATTGCGGTTCCCTCATTTTTTCCTATTCCACCAAAGACTATGGCCATATGATCTCTGTATTTAACTTTGAAAGCAAGATCTATGATTGTTAACAGCGCGACGGTTACACTGTAATAAATCAGAAGTGGAATGAACGTGATTAAAACCGATTGCCATTGCATTATTATCAAATGGCCTTGTTCCATGAATATCAAGAATATCATTGTGAAAAGCGCAAGAAACGAAATAACTGGCAAAGTTGAACGCGCCTTGGACATGCCCGATTTTCCGGCTTTTAGCTTTATAGTTTCTTTCGTCGCGTAACCTACGAGCATAGGTATTGCCACTATTATTATCAATGTTTTGATGATTATAAAGATCGGGAACGGTATTTTGTAAGCTGAACCAAAAATAGACATCCATAAAGGTGATACTACCAATGCCAAGATGAATTGTATTGTCACAAGTATGGTAGCAAGTTCTGTGTTACCTTTGGATAATCCCGTTGCCGCTATTGCCATAGAAGTACATGGTACTGAAAACACCAGGATCAGTCCAAAAGAAAGATATGGATTCATTGGAATGATCTTAACCAACAAAGCCATAAACAAAGGAGCATAAACTAGACCTATTATTATGCCAAACAGAAATTGCTTCCACATCTTTGGTATGTTTACCAATTCGCCAAAATTAAGCCCCACCATCATAGGATAAATCATCATGACAATAACGATAAGATTAAAACTCTTTAAAAACGGTTTCACAGTTTCTATTTGTTTGAAAAATGGTGCACCAATCGATAAGCCTACCACCATGGAAATACCTATGTAAAGCAAAAGGAATTTATCCAGATGGCGTTTTAGCTTTTCCATCTTCCCAATTTCAGCTTTTCCCATTTTTCCACCTTCTTTCTTCTCCATTTTAAATATTTTGATTTAGTCATATGCTCATAACGAATTCTATACGAGTAACTTTTCTTGTATGTTAATCGAAGTAGGATATATAGTTAATTCCTTGTGTAAGTGTTTGCCTTGTGCAAAACGCTTAACAAAATTCTGATGTTATCGCAAGATAAATGCGCAATAAGCTTTAAAGTAGAATTTGAGGTACTATCCCACGCCAAGTTCACAATATTCTAATGGAAGAATAAAGCTCGCTCAATTTTTAAAATCGTTGCCTTCGCGTACATGAAGAGTTTTGGATTATTTTGAGAAAAGAATGATGGATTGAATGTTGACATATAGTACGTACAAGTATATAATTATGTGTACTGCGTTATTTTAACTCCTAATATGAGGTGAAACTTATGATAAAGATAATGAAAAACGCTGAAGAAGTTGGAAAGGAAGGGGCTAGAATTCTGGCGAAACAAATACTTGAAAAAAATTCAAGTGTGATAGCTCTCCCAACGGGAAAAACACCTATAGAAATGTACAAGAAATTCGTTTCTTTTGCCAGAACTGGAATTTTGAACTTTGAAGGTGTTCACTTTTTCAACTTAGATGAGTACGTGGGATTATCTCCAAAAGACACTTTATCATACGCTTACTATATGGAAGAAAATCTTTTCTCCAAAATTCCTCCAGTAACGCATGATATTCCAAAAACTGACGCTTCAAATCCCTTTGAGGAGGCAAGAAGGTACGAAGAAAAAATAGAAAAAGCTGGAGGATTTGATCTGTGCTTTTTAGGTATAGGAATAGATGGACATATAGGATTTAACGAGCCAGAAAGCGAATTTTCATCTGTAACAAGAGTCGTACAGCTTCATCCTTCAACTGTGGAAAGAAATTCAAAACAAGCGGGAAGAAAAGTTCCAGAAGAAGCCATTACAGTTGGGATAAAGACCATAATGAAATCCCGTCGCGTGATCTTAATGGCGACGGGAAAAGAAAAGGCTGAAATATTGGAAACGGCATTATTTGGGCGTATAAGCGAAGAAATACCGGCGTCCGTGCTTCAGCTACATCCAAATTTAACTGTCCTCGTAGATGAGGAAGCTGCCACCTATATCCAGCGCCAAGTGGTTCCCTGAACAGAATCTCTTATTTCCACGTTCAAAGATTTTAAAGCGTCTCTTATTTCATCTGCCTGTTTGTAATCTTTACGCAAGCGAGCCTTGTTTCTTAGTTTTATCAGTTCTTCTACAAATGGGTCCGCTTTGCTGGAAGATGACGCGTTTTCCTCAAAGTTAAATCCAAAGAAGTAATTCCATTCCATTATCAAAGTCTTCATCTGGTAAAGTTTTTCCTTATCATCACTAGAATGTGCCAGTTTAACCATTTCAAAAAGCGTTGAAAAAGCCTGAGGAGTGTTAAAATCGTCATCCAACGCTTCTATCATTCTATCACGCCATTCATGGCTAAAATCGTCTTCTTTGCAAGAAAAGTCTCCGATTTTCTTGTTTATCTCTTCCAGCGCGTTGACAATTCTTTTGAATGACGCTTTTGCCTCTTCCATTCTCTCGGATGAAAATTCTATCGGACTTCTGTAGTGCTTTGAAAGCAAATACATTCTCAAAGCGTTTGCACCGTAAATTTTCAAAGCCTGACGTACGTTGAATATGTTTCCAACTGATTTAGACATTTTTTCCTCTTTAACTGATATCATTCCATTGTGCATCCAATAGCTAACCCATTTTTTTGCCGTCCTTGCTTCTGATTGGGCTTTTTCATTTTCATGATGTGGAAAGATCAAATCATTTCCACCAGCGTGGATATCAAAAGAATCTCCAAGAAGTGAAGAAGACATTGCAGAACACTCTATATGCCAACCAGGTCTTCCCTTTCCCCAAGGGCTATCCCAACTCGGCTCATTTGGCTTTGCCGCCTTCCATAAAGTGAAATCCAACGGATCGTCCTTTGCCTCATTTACCTCTATTCTCGCTCCAGCTCTCATATCGTTTGGGTTTCTGTGGGAAAGCTCGCCGTAATTTTTAAACTTACTGACATCGAAATAAACGTCTCCATTTCTTTCGTAAGCAAAGCCTTTTTTTTCAAGATCTTTTACGAATTTTATTATTTCTTCCACAAAATCCGTGGTTCTTGGATGAAAAGTCGCGGGCCTTACTCCTAAAGCGCAAGTATCTTTGAAATATTCCGCGATGTATCTGTCTGATAACGCTTTCGATGAAATACCTTCTTCATTCGAAGCGTTTATTATTTTGTCGTCTATATCCGTGAAATTCTGGGTATACGTTACACTGTAGCCACGGTATTCAAGATACCTTCTAAAACTATCAAAAACCACAGCTGGTCTTGCATTTCCAACGTGAATCAAATTGTAAACGGTTGGTCCGCAAACGTACATCTTCACTCGATTTGGTTCAAGAGTTTTAAGTTCTTCCTTCTTTCCACTCAAGGTATTGGTTATTCTTATCATCTTATGCCTCCAGGAATTTCTTCAATCTTGAAACGACATTTTCCCTTCCAAGAAGAAATATCAAATTGACAAGATCCGGCCCGGAGTCTTTACCAGTTAGGATTTCGCGTAAAGGATGGTAGAAATCTTTCCCTTTTACTTTTGACTCTTTTAAAACTTTTTTTGTCACTTTTAGAATATCTTCCACTTTCCATTCATCAAGTGATTCGTAGGCATTTTGCAAGCTTTTAAAGGCCATGAGAACTCCAGATTTTTCCAAATTCGTTCTCAAAGTTGCGTCTACCTCTGGCTTTTCTAAGTACACGTTCAACTTTTCCGGTAATTCTTCCAAGGTTTCCACTTCATTTTTTACCGATTTTAAGGCGAGTGTTATCCATTTTTTGTTTGTGATGTATTCTTCTTCACTGAATAACTCCGGTACGATGAAGGGTTTTGCATATTCGTAAAACTCATCATCGGACAATTTACGTAGGTATTGGCCATTCATCCAAGTCAATTTTTTCTCATCGTAAACTGCTGGATTTTTAGAAACTCTATCGAGATCAAAAACTTTTATCAATTCATCAAAAGATATTATCTCTTTCAACTCTGGATGAGACCAACCCAAAAGAGCTAGGTAATTCACCATTGCTTGGGGTAAATAGCCTCTTTTTCTGTACTCTTCGACAGAAGTCGATCCATGCCTTTTGCTAAGTCTAGTTCTATCTGGCCCAAGAATTGTGGAGAGATGAGCAAAACTTGGAACTTCAAATCCAAGTGCTTCGTAAAGTGCTATCTGTTTAACGGTGTTTGATAGGTGATCATCTCCCCTTATAACATGAGTGATTTTCATCAAGGCGTCGTCAATAACGACGGCAAAATTGTAGGTTGGCAATCCGTTGGAACGAAGTATGGCAAAATCTCCCATCGAATCTTCTCCAAATTTAACTTCTCCCTTTACCAAGTCATGTAAAATTCGTTCTTTTCTTTCCATGGAAAAGTATATGGCAGGCTTTTTCCCGGCATTTTTCCTTCTTTCTAACTCTTGAGGTGAGATTAAAGATTGAAGCATTTCTTTGGTGTAATGTGGCGCTTTCGATTCGGAAATGAGTTTTTCCCGCAATTTTTCCATTTCTTCGTGTTCTGCGTAAACGTAATAAGCCTTTCCTTCATCCACAAGTTTCTGAGCGTACTTTTGATACGTACTTACCCGTTCACTTTGTCTGTAAGGACCGTAATCTCCACCTTTATCTGGACCTTCATCCCAATCGAAGCCCAGCCATACTAAATCTCTTATCAAACTTTCTTCAGATTCTTTGGTAGATCTTTCAGCATCTGTGTCTTCAATTCTGAGAATGAACTGTCCCCCATGTTTTTTCGCATACAAAAACGAAAAGAGAGCTGTTCTTGCCCCTCCAACATGAAGATATCCCGTGGGACTTGGAGCAAAACGTGTTCTTATCATATTTGCTTCCTCACTTTCCAACACAAAAATTCGAGAATACAACATCCAATATATCTTGTGAATATTTTCTTCCAACTAATTCATCTAGATACTCAATTGCCCTTCTTATGTTAATTTCCACAACGTCAATTGGCATTTCTTCATTTAAAGCCATTTGAGCCTCTTGAAGTTCTTGAACGCATTTTCTCACGAGTTCGTACTGTCTATGTGCTATTAAAATTGCTTGAGCTGAATTCATTTTTTCTGTAACTTTTGCGGAAAGTTCTGCTATGGCTTTTTTTAAATTCTCAATACCTTGTCCCGTTTTGGCGGAAACGTTAAGCGCATTTTTCAATCTTTTTTGAACAAGATCGCTTTTGTTTATAACTATGATATCGGCCGGTAAATCTGGAATTTCTTCAGAAGTGGCGTCCACAACGTGAACTTTTATGTGGGATTCTTCAGCGGCCTTTTTTGCCCTTTCAACACCGATCTTTTCAACTTCATCTGCCGTTTCCCTTATTCCGGCTGTGTCTATAAGAATAACTTTCAATCCGTTTACAAAAATGCTGGCTTCAATGGTATCGCGCGTAGTTCCAGCGACGGATGTAACTATTGCCTTCTCTTTTCCAACCAGCGCGTTTAAAATTGAAGATTTTCCGACATTTGGTGCACCTATCAGAGCAACTTTAACACCTTCTATAGCCGTTTTGGCTGGATCGTAAGTTGAGAGAATGTCATTCAAATTGTCTATAATTCGAGTCAAGTTTGGCTTGTATTCTTCTTCAAATTCATCTGGATAGTCTATGCGAACCTCAACATTTGCGGAGATTTCCATGAGTTTCTTTCTCACTTTTTCAATTAAATCGACAAGCTGGCCATTCATAGCGCTTTGAGAAATCTTTAAGCCTAGCTCGCTCGTCGAATCTATAACTTTTTCCACTGCTTCTGCAGAAATAAGATCCATTTTACCATTTAAGAAAGCCCTTCGCGTAAATTCTCCACCTTGCGCTCCTCTTGCACCGTCTTCTATAAGAATTTTCAGTGCTTTTGACAAGATCAGCGGATTTCCATGAAAAGAAAGTTCCACCATATCTTCACCGGTATAAGAGTGGGGGGCTTTGTAAAAAGTGACTACAACTTCATCGATCAATTCTTTATTTTTAGAAAAACGAGTATGATAAACCTTTCTCGGTTGAGGTTTAGAAATGAACATATGTTTGAGTGCGATTTCCCATGAATTAGGCCCACTTAGCCTCACCACACCAAGCGCTGCTCTACCGATAGGCGTTGAAATGGCAACTATGGTATCACTTACCATCGGTATCCCACTTTCACCTCTGGAGCGCATGCGTTAAAAGAAACGAAATTTTTGGAATCATTTATGGCTTTTAAACCCTTGAAGACGCCCACACTAAGCTCAAAATTATTGTATTCTATTTCGCTTTCTCCAAACAATGAAAAAAGAATTCCATTTGTTTTGTTAAAGGCCATAAGCAGTGATATGTCTACTCCACCGTTTATTCGAAAACTCACATTTCCCTTTTTCTGCCATGTTAATCCCAACCTTTGGTTTATAAGAAAGGCGACGGAATTTGCAGACATCCCAGTGGAAACGTAAAACATGCCAAGAGGCTGAGAAAGCATGATACCATACGATTGATCAAAGTACCCTAATTGAATGGAATAAGCAAAACTTATTGCACTTATTCCAGCTAAAAGTGCTACAAACACAAAAAATATAACAAATTTAATATTCATTCTGGCACCTTCTAAAAACGTATTCTTTCTTTTTCCATATTGATCTTACCACACTATCCAATGTGGATAAAAACAGTTTTTTTGTTCGTATGCTTAATTGCTGAATTCATTGATTTTTATCCTTCACGAGTAACATGAATAACTCAAATTATGCAAGTTTAAACATGAAATCTTCAAACCTTTGAATATGGCTTAAATCCTTTTTTATTTCTTAAAATTATTCATGTGCAGCCCTCATTCAATTTGAATTGCATAATTTTGGGATAAAAGTAAAGTTCAATTTATTTTCAAAAAATGAACACATTCAACTGTTGACTTCAAAAAAAATATGGAGTATAATGTTTAGCGCTGTTAATCATTATGTTTAATAACATACGTTTTTAAGTAAAAATAATCTTACCAGTTGCATCTGTATGAAAATCAATTGCCACTTAGTTGTTAAAAACAACGAGAATAATGAAGTTTATTATTTTAAACTTTTTATAAACTTTAATATCAATAATAAGGAGAATATATGGAGATAGGAGAGAAGCTTAAAAGGTTAAGACTCTCAAGGGGGTTTACACAAGAAGAGCTAGCTGAGAGAGCGGATTTGACAAAAGGCTTTATTTCTTTGCTTGAGAGGGATAAGACTTCCCCTTCGATAGCAACGTTAGAACAACTTTTGGATGTTTTAGGAGTGAGTTTAAAGCAATTTTTTTCGGATGAAGGAAACAGGCAAGTTGTATTCACTAAAAAAGATAGGGTTCCCCTTTACGATGAACCTGAAGGAGTTAAAACTCAACTGTTGATTCCAGGCGTTGAAGATAAAAAGATAGATCCGCGGTTGGTTGTTTTAAAACCGGGAAGTGAAACAGAAGCCGAAGATTACCACGAAGGAGAGGAATTTGGATACGTTATAGAAGGCAGCCTGGAATTGTGGCTTGACGAAACAAGATACAAGGTAAAGAACGGAGAATGTTTTTATTACAAAGCGGATCATCGTCATCAAATAAGAAACACTTCAAAGAGCAAAAAAACGATTTTTCTGTGGATAACCATAGATTGAATGAAACAATAAATAAATAAAGAATGGAGGCGTGGCCAATGAAATCATTGGGAAGACACCTGTTAGTTGAGTTTTACGATTGTGACAAGGAAATTTTAGACGATGTTGCTGCCATTGAAGATCACATGAGGGCAGCTGCCAGAAAGGCTAACTCAACCATAGTTAATTCGACTTTCCATAGGTTCAGTCCTTACGGCGTGAGCGGAGTTGTCGTGATAGCGGAATCACACCTTTCAATACACACGTGGCCAGAGTACGGTTATGCGGCTGTAGATCTTTTCACGTGTGGTGAATCAGTAGATCCATGGAAAGCCTTTGAATATTTAAAAGATGTTTTGAAGTCAAAAAGAGAATCCACTATGGAACTTAAACGCGGAGAATACGAAGAGATAGGAATACCGGAAAGTTCAAATTACAAAGCGTTAGAAGGTGTTGAAATTGTCTAAGAGTGAGTCGGCAATACAATTCAATGAAATTTTTTGCAATGGAAATATTGGATCGTTTTTTAAGATAGACAGGGTGAATTTTACAAAACAAAGTAAATTTCAAAGAATAGATATATTTGAAAGTTCTGAATTAGGAAAAATATTCGCACTGGATGGAGTTACGATGCTAAATGAACGCTGGGAATTCACATATCATGAGATGATAGCCCACGTTCCCATGTTTTCGCATGAAAACCCGAAAAACGTGCTTGTTATAGGTGGAGGAGATGGAGGAACTGTTAGAGAAGTTTTGAAACATCCTGGTGTAGAAAAAGTAGATCTCGTTGAAATAGATCCAGATGTTATCGAAGCTTGCAAGAAGTATCTTCCATCCACTTCTTCAAAGCTTTCAGATAAAAGGGTTTCAATTTACAATGAGGACGGAAAAAATTTCGTCATGAACAAGAAAAATGAGTACGATGTGATAATAGTTGATTCTACCGATCCATACAAAGGAGCGGGAAAGTCTTTATTCACCGAGGAATTTTACGCTGCATGTAGAGACGCTCTCAAAGAAAATGGTGTCTTTTCAGCCGAAGCCGAAAACCCGGTGTACGATGGAAAAGAAATGGAAAGATGCTTTGCAGAGATGAAAAAAGCTTTCCCGATTGTAAAACCTTATACCGCATTCGTTCCAATGTACCCATCGGGATTTTGGGTGTTTGCCTATGCATCAAAGAACGTTATGCCAACGTTGAAAGATGAAAAAAGGTTGGAAGGCATCAACGGGACACTTTTTTACTACAACAGTGAAATCCATTCTTCCGCTTTTGTACTTCCAACCTTCTTGAAAAAACTCATTGGATGATTTTTATTGAGAATTCAACTCTTTCAGAACTTTTGGAATGTTATCGATGAGGTCTTGTGGAATAAGCGAGGCCTCATCGTTTTCTTGTGAGTACACTTCAGCGCACCTACCATGGACGTAAGCTGCGAGTTTTAATGCATCCTCCACTTTTACACCTTGCGCAACAAAGCCGGCTATCATGCCTGTTAAAACATCCCCGCTTCCTCCTGTAGCCAAGCCAGTGTTTCCAGTTACATTTAAAAAGTACCTTCCATCTGGTGTGGCTATAACAGTGGTCGCACCTTTGAGCAACACATTTACGTGTCTTTTAACCGCAAATTCTAACGCGTACTTAGTTGGATTGGAAAGAATGGTGTTTACATCTTTGGAAATCAACCTTGAAAACTCAGCGGGATGAGGAGTTATAGCCATATTTTCCGAAAATTCCACGCTGTCTACATCTCTTGCCAAAAGATTTAAAGCATCCGCATCTAAAATAATTGGTTTGTCAAAATTAGAAATGAGCCACTTTACAACCTCGCCAGTTTCAAAATTCGTTCCAATTCCAGGACCAATAGCCAACACATTCGCTTTATTTGTTAACTCTTCAATTTTTGGTCTGGCTTTTACGGTGATAAAGCCGTCTTGGGTAGCCGGCAAAGGATAGGATATCGCTTCGGGCATAACGGAGGTCACGATCGTATTAAATGGTTCTGGCATTCCAACCGTTACTAAGCCAGCTCCAACTCTTAACGCTCCAGAAACAACGAGTATAGGCGCTCCTGTATACTTTCGAGAGCCGGCAATTATCGCAACCCTACCAAATGTTCCTTTATGTGAAAGCCTGGGCCTCGTTGGCATAATTTTTTTAACATCATTAAAGGTGATCAGTTCGCCTTTCAATTTCATATCTTCTATTAGCCTTGGTGGGAAGCCTATCTTCCCTATTTTTATTTTTCCGCACATTTGCCTTGCCGGGTAAAAGAGCATACCACTTTTCAACATTCCAAAAGTTACCGTCATATCGGCCGCTATACTCTGACCCAGAACTTTACCGGTGTTGCTTTCTATTCCGCTAGGCAGATCAACTGAAACTGTGTACCTAGAATTTTCATTTACTATTTTCATAAGCTCTTTGAGATCATCGGGAACTAAATTCGATGCTCCTGTACCTAAAATTCCATCCAAGACGATGTCAGCACTTTCCACCATGGCCTTTGCCAATTCTTTTTTCGAGGGATCATATTTTTCTATCCTCAAGCCAATTTTTTTCAGAATGTTAAGATGTTTTTGTGGCAGTTTTCCAGATGGTTCTCCAAACGCGAGCAAGACTTCAACATTTGAACCGGCTTCTATGAAATTTCTGGCAGATGCCATTGCGTCTCCACCGTTGTTGCCCTTTCCGGCAATGATAAGCACGTTTTTGTTGTGAAGATCCTTTACTTCGTCTTCAATTGCCAGAAAAAGGGAAACGGCGGCGTGTTCCATCATGAGCCACTCATCTATTCCGTACTTGTTTGAGTTTTCTATTTCTAAGGCCTTCATTTCTTCTTTACTTACTATCTTCATAACCATTACCTCCCATCTTCATCAGTTTCATGGCCAATTTGTATTCCCTCTGAGCCTCTTCAAATCTATCATTTTTTTCGTAAAAATTTGCCAAATTCAGATGCCATTTGAAATTTTCAGGAGATTTCGATATCATTTTTACGTAGAAATTCATTTCCATCTTTTTCAATTTTAAAATTCTGTAGATAGACAATCTTACACGAGGAATGAACGCGAAAAAAATCAAAATTCCGATCCCTATTGAAAGGTAATAATACAATGACCAACTTTTACTTTGAACGCCCTGTCTTGAAACATTTGTTGCGTTTTGAACTTGATTTTTTGGCTTGAAAATCGATGTGCTTTTTTTACTTTCTTTTTTGTGAAGAGGTTTTAAGCTTAAAGTGAGCGCCATGAGTTTTGGGGAATTCGAATCGTGTGGATGCTGTATAGCCAATTTGCGTATATCCGATATTATAGAAGATGAAACGCGAAAGTTAGACGTACTTACCCTTTGATTTAGCAAATCAAGGTATGTGGAAAACTCCTCAGAAAGTGGTTTACTGTATTGAAGTGGGAAATTTTGGATGGCCCTGTAAAACGTTGGAATATAATCGATGTACATCGTCAATTCTTTGGCCTGAGAAAGTTGCCTGATCATGTTTGATATGGAAGTGTAAAGTGAAAGGTACTTTGAGGTTACATACTTCCATTGGAGTAAGTTCGGATCCATTTCCACTTTTGTAAAGATGGAAATTAGACTTTCAAAATTCACCACACTGATTCCTTGTTCAGCTTGATCTATACTCAGGCCACTTAGCCAAACATAAGTTTTTAAGTACAAAGTGTGTACATCGTAAGTTGTCATTATTGAAGCGAGAAATTCCGCACCATTTTTATCGAAAACCCTTGGATTTAACATTATTCCTTGGGCCAAAAAGCTCCACAACGATGACATATCTTCATTTGGAAGAAATTCATAAAAATCAGGGATTTTGTAAAGGAATCTCATCTTTTCAAAGTATTTAACTGCATTTGTATAATCACCATCTGAAATGTGAGAAAAGAAATTTGAATAATCTTGCGCAATATCCAAAACGTTAAAAACCAGCGAAAAGGCAGATGGGAGAACTTTCACGTCGGTTGAAGAAAGAGAAGTGTAAAAAGCGTCTTTATCTTCTTTTATCACGGCGTAAGCCACCATCTTTTGTGGCGTCGAAACTGCACTTTCTAAAATTTTTACTTTAGAATATATTCTATTTGCGGTTTCGATAACAGATGACGAAGAAGGGTATGAAAGAGCTAACTTTATTATTTCATCACGTGCCTTAAAAAGTGTGGCAGGATTTTTTGATAGGCTTATCGCTCCATTCAAAGTCAAAGAAAAAGAACTCACAATGAGTAATGAAGAGAAAATTAAAAACAACGTGTATTTTCTCATAATCATTCACCGAAATAAGTGTAGAGGTACCACTCTCTCAAAAGTTCTATACAGTAAAGATCTCTTTGATAACCAAGCTTTGATATTTCTTCAGATATTTTTTTTACTTCGGTTTTAGTGGCGTTGCCATTTAAATATTTACCATATGTATTGGAGTAATCGTTAAACAATTGGGCCAAACGTTCATCGTAAGCCTTTACCACACTGGCAAGAATGTGAATATCTCTAAAGTACATTTCTTTTTGGGCATTCAAAAGTTCTTCTTTTGAAGTTAAAGCGTTTTCTTGAAAAGAAGGATTCCACGCGTATCCCAAAGAAATTCCCAAGGTTGTATTTTTAGAAAAATCGGCATTCATTCCAACGGTAAATGACGAATCGCTTTTTGAGAATTTCTTTGTTGTATAGGGAATATAATCTTTTGGAATGGGAGGTACGTTCAATTTTGGAAATTTTAAGTCTTTCACATTGGTTTTCAAAAGTGCGCTTAACGCTTCCAAATCGTAATTATAAGCGGACATATTCAAAGCGATCTCCGCTTGATTTTGAATGGAACTCCCTTCAGAGGTGATCTGAGTTATATTTCTTTTCTTTTTCATAGCATCGAAAAAAAGATTTATAACCTTGTTCTGTAACTTCATCTTTTCATTCATATGTGTTTCTAAGATTTCGTTAGAAAGCTTCTCATATCTGGAAGGTGTAAAACTCAAAGATATCTTTAAGCCATTATTTGAAAGCGATGTGTTAAATAAGAGCGCTTTTGAAAGTTCCACTTTAAAAGTGGTGCTTGCGCAAAACGTTATAGGAGAAGAAATGACACTTTTACCTTCTCCATCGAGATCAAAAGAAGTTATTCCAGAAAGAGAAGAGAGAGAATCGGCGTAATCCAAATTAGATATTTCATTCGCCAAATTAAGCAACTCTTCTATGCTTTGAGCCGTGAGCTGAGAAGCTGTAATCACAATCAATGTCATTAAAATGAGAATGGTTATTCTCTTCATCGTTATCACCTACAAATAAGTGCCTACACATTTAAATATGATATCATAATTAGAGAAGGTGATGAAATTTTGAAAAATGTCATCGGCGTGTTTTTGCTATTTTTTATTTTTACAGTTTCATCCATGGGATACTCAATTTACCATTACGCGGTGAAAAGTGGGGATACCTTAAGCTTAATAGCGCAAAGGTTGGGAGTTTCAGTTGATTCTATATTAGATTTGAATCTCATGATAAATGCTAATAAAATTTATGCAAATGAAAGAATATTATACGTAAAACCGGATGGCGTTTTTCAAAGTGTTAACAAAGGAGACGCACTTTGGTATATAGCAGCGGAGTACTTTACAACCGTTAAAAGCATATTGAAAAGCAATCACCTGAAAAATACAAACTTACTTTTTCCTGGCGAAAAATTGTTCATTCCATCAACGATAATGTGCAAAACTTCTGACAAAAGAACAGGAGTGATTTGGCCAGTTTTTGGCGAAATAACGTCACCTTACGGTTGGAGAATAAATCCAATAACACACAAGAAGGAATTTCATGCGGGAGTGGATATAGGTGCTCCCGAAGGAACTCCCGTCTTTTCGGCAATAAGCGGGATCGTTACCTATGCTGGATGGTATGGAGGATATGGTAACATGATTCAAATATTCAATGGCCATATGTTGACAAGATACGGACACCTTTCGAAGATAGATTGTTACGTTGGTGAACATATCAAGCAAGGAATGATAATTGGAAGAATAGGATCAACTGGGTTGAGTACTGGACCACACCTTCACTTTGAAATTAGAATAAATGGGACCCCCTATAATCCGCTTGGATATCTTCCATATGTTTATTGGTCGGGAGAGGGGAAAAAATTACCCACTCCCTATCAAGAGGGAATGGGATATTGATCAAATATGAAAAAAACCCCTTTTCTTCTTTTTTACGTCTTCATTCAAGGTATTGGCGTACTTTCGCAAAAGCTCCTCTTGTTCTGAAGTGAGAGAGCGAGGTATCACTATGTTTACCTTTACGATGTGATCTCCCCTTTTTCTGCTGTTTACAGCAGGAAATCCCTTTCCTTTTAGACGAAAGACCGTTCCGGGTTGTGTGCCAGCTGGTATTTCCAAAAGCTCTTTTCCTTCAAGGCCGTCTATTTCAACCGTTCCTCCCAATGCGGCTTTGACACAAGAAATATCTACCTCGCTGTAGACGTTTGTTCCTTCTCTTTTCAGCCCGGAAGGCATTTCCTTTATCCTAATTATAATAAACAAATCACCGTACGGTCCGTTGTTGTCTCCGGCATGGCCGCCATTTGCGACTCTCATTCTTCCACCGTCTTCGACACCAGCTGGTATTCTAACCTTTATCTTTTTCTTTTTTGTCACTTTTCCACGTCCGCCACAGACAGGACACTTTTCAGATATGATACGGCCCGTTCCGCCACACATATCGCATGTGCTTTGTGTTGTCATAACACCGAAAAGAGTCCTTTGCTGAACGGTTATCACGCCGGTACCGTGGCATTTTGGGCATGTTTTAAAGGCTGTGCCGTTCTTTGCACCAGTGCCATGGCACGCGGAGCACGTTTCATAACGGGTGTATTCTATTTCTTTTTCAGTCCCGTAAAGTGCTTCTTTGATATCGATCCAGACAGTTGTGTATATATCTTCTCCTCGAGTTGCCCTGGCTTTTTCACTTCTACGTGCACCTCTTGGGCTTTGTCCAAAAAAAGTTCCGAATATGTCTTCAAGATCATCAAATATAGATCCGCCAAAAGGATTTTCTCCAGTCCCCCAGCTTTGATAGGTATTTCCACCTTCCGGATGACCAACGTATCCAAATTTATCGTATTGAGCGCGTTTTTGCGGATCCGATAGTACCTCGTATGCTTCCCTTATTTCTTTGAATTTCTCTTCGGCCTCTTCTTTATCTTCCTTGTGAAGATCTGGATGCCACTTTTTCACCAACTCTTTGTAAGCTTTCTTGATTTCTTCGCTCGACGCGTTACGAGGTACTCCAAGCACTTCATAATAGTCTTTTTTGGCCATTTTTAATCACCATCTTTTTCTGTCGGTTCTTTTTCGTTTTTCTCATTTTTGGATACGCTGGTGTTTGAATGAACCGCAACTTTAACCTTTGAAGGTCTGATCAATCTCGAACGGAATTTGTAGCCTTTTTCTACAACTTCAATTATGTCCCAATCTTCATGTTCAGCGCTTTCCACTCTTTCAACCGCTTCATGATCAAAAGGATCGAATTTTCCATCGTTCTTTATTTCCTTTAAGCCTTCCGAAACGAGGATTTCCTTGAACTTATCATGCAGCATTTTCAACGCTTTATACTCCAGCGATTCTTTGTTTTCAAAGTGCTTCATCAGACGTTCAATATCATCCAAAACGTAAACCAATTTTTCCACCAAGTTTTTATTAGCGTAGTCTACTGCATCCCTAATTTCTTCGTCTTTTTCTCTTCTTAAGTTCTCAAGTGCCGCTTTACCCCTTTTAGCGTACTCTTCAAGCTCCTTTGCCCTCTTCTGACATTTCTCAAGCTCTTTTTTCAAATTTTCCTTATCTTTTGTGCTGTTGACATTTTTTTCTTTTGAATCGCTTTTTTTCTTTGATTCATTTTCTTTATGTGAAACTTTTTTTTCGATATCTTCTTTTCTTTCTTTTCTTTCACTCATCATCATCACCTCTTTTATTTCTGTATTTTCCCCAGCCTTGACAGGAACGTAAGCATCTCGGTTAAACGATTCGCAACGTAATTCGTCATGGAAATTGCTTTTTGATAATCTATAGCCTTGGCACCTATTGATATCACGAAGCCTATAATTTCGCTTTCTACCTTGTAAGGTGCGATAAAGGAAGAAAAATCACTCATTTCGTCGTATGAATGCTCATTTCCCACCTTTACCATTGGCTGTTGCACCTTTCCAAAGCTTTCCAAGAATTTGTAAAAGTTCTTTGGCGATTCTAAAGTTAAAACGAGTCTTCTTAAGCTTTTTTGTTCTATAAGATCATCCGAAATTAGGTTTTCTAACCCCCTCATGACGTACGTTTCGGCGCTTGATTCCTCTATTACACTCTTAAGTATGTCAAAAACGCTTTCAACATCTGTACCTTTCCACTTTCTTAAAACGTCGGGATTTTTAATTCCTTCTTTGATATCATCAACACTTCTTCCAATCAGAGATGCGTTTAACAAGCCTTCAATTTTTGTCAGTGTTTCATCGCTCATTCTCTCTAAAACGGTTTGCGTATCTACCATACCTATTTCCGTTATCAACACCACTGTGATATAATCATCAGAGGTTTTGTGAAGGCGAATTGCCTTTATTTTTAGCGTATCGGTGCGCGGTTTCGTTATGACGCTGACAACGGGCAATGTTCTGGCTAAAAGAAGAGCAGCATGGTTTATGAGTATATTCACATTAAGTTGAGGATAGTCAGAAAATGAATCAACTTTTTTAGACATACTCAAATTTTCTATTATTTCAGAAACGGAATCTATATAAAAGCGATATCCCTTATCTGTTGGGATTTTTCCAGAAGATGTGTGAATTGATCGAACATAACCGAGATATTCAAGCTTTTTTAAGTCATTACGAATAGTAGCACTGCTGTACGAAATATCAGTGCTTTCAAGGACTCTTGATGAGCTAATAGGTTTTCTGGTATTTATGTATTCATTTACAACACAGAATAAAACTTTTTTTTGCCGTGTATTTAGCATTTTCACCACCTTTTAGCACTCTATATGCTCGAGTGCTAACAATATGGTACAACATTTCCCTTTATTTTGTCAAGTGAAGGAGTGAGGATTTTGAAGAAGAATTTTTCGGTGTATTTACTTGTATCTTTAACACTTTTTGCGATAGGAATAATAATAGGCGTTGGCGAAAAAGCCGGATGGTTTTACGCTTTCAACGTTGCAACGGTTAAAGGTGCGAGCGCTCTAAGGAGCACCGCATTTAATTGGTATTTTATAGGAGTTTCCAAAATTGCGAGTACGGTTGGTGATATTCTCATAGGGCTTGTTATAATAACCGTTTTATCTTTTCTCAAAAGATGGAAAGCGCCGTTGGAGCTTCTTTTATCTTTAATCTTTGCCGGAATAACGATAGAAACTTTAAAAATTCTTCTGAAAGTGCCACGCCCCCATTTTTCATGGTTGGTTAGCGCTTCATCCTACTCTTACCCTAGTGGTCACGCCGTCGGCGCAATAGCCTTGTATGGATTGTTGGCCTATATTGTGACAAAATCTCAGCTTTCAAAGGGTGCGTCTTACACCATCTCAACGCTTTTATGGATTTTCGTAGCCTCAATTCTTTATGATAGGCTCTACGTTGGCGTGCATTGGGGAATGGATGTAATCGGTGGAGCACTACTTGGCTTTGCCTGTTTGATACTTGCTGTTGGTATAGTTGAAAAGGTAGAGGCAAAAAAGAAAGCAAGAGAGCTTCAAGCAGAATGAAATTTTACTTTCAAAGGATAAAGGCAGACCGTGAAAATGAGAGACTGGACAAATTTTTAAGGCGTACTTACCCGGAAATAAGAAGAGCCGTTATCCAGAAATTCATACGCTCCGGAAAAGTAACAGTTGATGAGGTAAGAACAAAAGATGGATCCTATCGTTTGAAAATTGGGCAAGAAGTACTTGTAAAAGTTCCGGGAAATCAAGACGAGATCAAAAAAAAATATGGCAGAGTTCCACCTGAGCATATACCATTGAAAATGGACTTAAACGTTCTTTACGAAGACGAGTACATGTTGGGAATAAACAAACCAGTAGGTATTTCCGTACAACCCGGAACAAAGACGTTCAACGCTTCCATATACAACATTCTCCTCAGCTACAATTCAGAATTCTATCTTGTTCACAGGCTTGATAAGTACACGTCCGGTGTTTTGTTGATTTCAAAAAATTACGAGTTCACCAAAGATCTTTCCGAACTCTTCCAATCTCACAAATTGGAAAAAAAGTACGTGGCGTTGGTCTATGGTTTAATTCGAGACAATTTAAAAATAAAAGAAGATCTCGATAGAAAAGAAGCAATCACGTTTGTAAGACCAAAAGAATTTTTCAATGGGTACACATTGGTAGAAGTTGAGATATTAACTGGAAGGAAGCACCAAATAAGGCGGCATTTGGCTTTCAATGAAACACCAGTCATTGGAGATGAAGTTTACGGGAATGCCGTGGTGAACAAAGAATTTAAAAAGCGTTACGGTCTCGAAGGTTATTTTTTGCATTGCGAAGAAATTTCCTTTTTTCACCCTAAAAAAAATAGAATCATCGCTCTGAGAGCTTCTTTGCCCAATCAAAGGGCACAAATTCTAGAACTTTTAAGAAAATGATCTTCAGGAGGAATCGATAAATATGCGCGTAAGAGAAATCATTCAAAGGCTGGAAGAAAAATTTCCCCTTTTTCTTCAGGAAAGCTACGACAATTCTGGTATCCAAATAGAAGGACCAGATGTGGAAGCGGAACGCGTTTTTGTCAGCCTTGACGCTACCCCGCAAGGTATAAAATTGGCAGCGGATGAAGGGTGTCAGCTCATTTTAACGCATCATCCCCTTTTCTTTTTCGGTGTAAAAAATATCAGTCCTCGCCAGTCAAATGGCGACATGATATTTACAACTCTAATAAGTGGCATGACACTTTATTCCCTTCATACCAATTACGATTCTGCGACGGACGGGCTAAATGATGCTCTTTGTAGGATATTGAATTTAAAAAATACCAAACCTTTGGTACCAGATGAGCGAATGGAAGGAGCGGGCCTTGGAAGAATTGGCGAAGTGGATGAAATGGAAATAAGGGAATTTGCCCGCTACGTTAAAAACAGGTTAAAAGCGCCATACGTGCGCTTAGCTCCGAAGGGGCCCCATACCGTGAAAAAAGTTGCCATTTGCTCTGGAGCAGGAGCGGATTTCATAGACGAAGCCGTGAAAAGCGGTGCGGATGTGTACGTAACAGGTGATGTTACGTATCATAAAATCATTCATGCCATAGATTCAGGAATATCAATGGTAATAGTTGAACATGATGAAAGCGAAAAATTTTTTGAAGATGAAATGGAAAGGATCTTAAAATCCTGGAATGTTGACGTTTTAAAATATCATGAGAAGTTTTATCATTACGTTTGATGAATACTTTTGTCAAAAATTAGTTCGCTAAGCAAACAAGTAAATTGTGTGATAAAATATTAAAAGCTTAGATATGGGGGATAAAAGGTGGTCGATCGCTTTTTTTCTTACAAAAAGGATAAAGGAAAAAGAGAACGTACAGAAGTTGAAAAAAACTTGAACAACATTTTAGGCGAGTTAATGGAAATTTTGGCTCTTAAAATAGCTGCGAAAATAGATCGTAATTGTGCAGGAAACAAAGAAAAAGTACAAATAAAAGAAAAAATAATTAGAGTTCCAGACAAGAGAAGTTTTAGAGAAATTCTTGAAGAAGAAGTGGCAAAATTCGATTCGATTGAAGAAGTGGAATTTTTGGGAGAATATCTCATAAATTTCTGGAAAGAGTTGCACTTAAAGTGATATCGGAGGTGTTTGATGTCTAAGTACAATAAACTTTTGTGGATAGTAGTGGCGGCGCTGGCTGGAGTTATGGTCTTTCAATTCTTTTTCATGAAGAGGAAGACACCTTACCATCAAACTTATTACAGATCCGAGTACGTTTTCTCAAACGATTCTACCGCTGTAACGATTAGAAGCGTTGCAAAATTCTCTTTTGATAAGGTTGGCGATATGAAAAAAGCCATCGATCAATTTGAAAAAATGACCAAGAGCGATAAACTGAAGGCCTACAAAGAAATGTTCAAAAATCTTTCGAAGAACACAAAGGTGAACATTGAAGTTTTGGATTACAAATCAACGATGACCACTTTTGGTTCAACTGGTCTAAAAATAGATGAAACTGGGGTCATAGCCGGCATTATAAAAAGAGATGGTAAGAAAATGTCTGTTGGAATGGGAAATGTTGAGATGAAGCTCGATGGAAATTCAGAAGTGATATTTTCATTTCCTGAAAACGTGAAAATCATTTCGGTTTCTCCAACGCCTACCTTAAAGAGAGAAAACGAACTCATCTGGAAAGGACCTATGAATCTGAAATTTCCGGAGGTTGAATACGTAAAACCATGATCTTATGGCTTATTATTGGGATGGTCACAGGGATTGCTGTGGCGATGTTGATTTTCTTGATAATTTCCAAAAAAAGGGAAAGAAAAGTAACTGTTTTCGATGAGGGGAGCATTTCAGAACTCATTGGAAGAATTCAGCATGTTACAAGTGTTAACGTAGATACGCTGGAAAAGAAGATAATAGAATTAAAGAGCGCGGTAAAAGAGGCGAATATTGCCTATGTGAAGTTAAACGAATCCATTTCTGACGCCAAAAATGTCTCAACAAACATTCTGCACGATAATTTTCAGAAGAAGCAAAAAATTTCTTCCACTATCCCACCTGACATTAAAAACGATACTGAAAGATCAAATAATTTCGATGAAGTTATTAAAAATGAAGATTTTGGTAAGTCTGAATTCGAGAAGAATTTTGACAAGGAGATTATAGAAAGAAAGAAGGATGAAAAATCCAAAAAGGTAAGTGAGTTAAAATTTATAAACGCTCAGAAGAAGATAAAAGAAAATGTAGAGCGTCTCAACACCTCTGTAAGAGTCTTAACAAAAGACGAGAAAATAATGGAGTTGAATTCAAGAGGATGGGATGCAAGAAAGATCGCTGAAAGCTTGAATATGGGTGTTGGAGAAGTTGCACTTATAATAGAGATGAATTCTCACATTTCAAAATCAAGGAGGGAGCAAGATGACGAAAAAGGAGTTTGAAAATCTTCAAAAGAGACTCTCTTACTCTAATGAGAGCGCGTGGAAAGTGTTGAATGAAGAAGAGGTAGACGATTTTTCAAAGTCTTACATGGATTTCATGCGAAAGGGAAAGACGGAAAGAACGTTAGTTGAAGAGAGTATCAAGATTTTGGAAGAAAATGGGTATGTTCCAATTGAAAAAGCGGATCCCAAAAAGGAAGTAAAAGCTTACAAAGTATACAGATCAAAAGCGCTTGCAATATACAGAATTCCCAAGGAAATAGAGGATGGATTTAACGTAATAGCTTCTCATATAGATTCTCCAAGGATAGACCTCAAACCAAGGCCAGTTATCGAAGATACTGACGTGGTTCTTGCCAAAACGCATTATTACGGCGGAATAAAGAAATATCAGTGGTTTAACATTCCTCTGGCTATAGTGGGAGTTATTGTTAAAGAAGATGGAGAAAGCGTGAAAATAAACGTAGGAAACGAACCAGGAGACCCGGTCTTTGTTATAAGTGATCTTCTCCCTCATCTTGACAGAGATCCAAACAAAAAATGCAGGGATATAAATGGAGAAATGCTCAATCTCATAATTGGATCAAAACCGTTGGTATTTGAAAAGATGGATTCTGCTGTTAAGATGAACGTCTTAAAAATACTCAACGAAAAGTACGGCATAGTTGAAGAAGACCTCATGAGTGCGGAGTTAGAATTGGTTCCAGCGTTTGAACCAAGGGAACTTGGTTTTGATAGAAGCATGATAGCGGCCTACGGACACGACGATAAAATATGCGCTTACGCAAGTTTAAAAGCGTTGTTGGATTCAAAAAAAATTGCAAGACCAACCGTCGTTGTTTTCTTTGATAAGGAAGAAATAGGAAGCGATGGGAGTACCGGTGCGAAAAATCAATTTTGGCTTCCACCTTTGAAAAAATTGCTTTCATTGAAAGGAAAAGATGTTAACGTTTTCTTCGATGAACTTATAGAGAACACAGCCGTTCTCTCTTCAGACGTTTCAGCGGCCGTTAACCCAACGTTCAAAGATGTTCACGAGATGAACAATGCCGCCATTTTAGGACACGGTATAGTTGTAACGAAATATACTGGCGCCTATGGAAAAGCCGGTGCAAGCGATGCGGATGCGGAATTTGTTTGGAAGATAAGAAAACTCTTGAATGATAACAAAGTGCCGTGGCAAACAGGCGAACTTGGAAAAGTTGACGTTGGAGGAGGAGGCACAGTTGCCAAATTCTTTGCAGAGCGTGGCATGCACGTAATAGATATGGGACCAGCTTTGCTTGGAATGCATTCTCCGTACGAAGTGGTTTCAAAAGCAGATCTTTACAGTTCTTACCTTGCTTACAAAGCTTTCATCTCTAATTTCAAAATGTGAATTAAGTAGAAAAAGCGGAAGCTCAAGCTTCCGCTTTTTTGATAAAAATGGAGTGAATATCACTTAAATGGTGTAAATTCTTCCTTTCCTCCCAAATAGCCGATCACTATTTCTTTAAATGTCGGATATCTTCCAATATCCTTATTCGTTTTTACCAAAATTTCGTTTCCCACGAAGCCAACAATCTCGCTTTGAAAAACCTTTTCATTTTGAGAAATAAGTCTATGAGATGCTTTTGCATCATCTACGTTGTCTTGATATATGATTTTGCCTTCTTTTATTATTCCAAAAGAAGTTGAAATTTCTTCCAATTCATATATCTCATGCGAAGAGATTAGAATGGTCTTTTTTTCTTCATTAGCATAATCGTTTATAATTTTCAAAACTTCTGCACGAATAAGCGGGTCAAGATGTTGAGTTGGTTCATCGAGTATGAGCAAATCAGCACCGCTTGCGAAGGTAAGAGCAATGTAAAATATGGTTTTCATCCCTATTGAATAAGTTTCAACTCTTTGATTGAGATCGAATTTGTAATGGATTGCAAAATTGGAGAATATCTCATCATTCCATTGTGGATAAAGTAAGCTCCAAATTTTAACGTAATCGCCACCGGTGAATCTTTTGAAAACTCGACGATTTTCGTTCATCACGGCAATTTTCTCTTTTAGTTTCTCGTTAAAAGGCTCGTCAAATATTTCTATTTTCCCGCCATTGGGCTTCAAGCTTCCGTACACGCATCTGAGAGTTGTTGTTTTTCCGGCTCCATTCGGGCCTATAAGTGAGAAGATCTCTCCTTTTTTTACTTCAAAACTTATACCGTTTAACACGCGTTTGTCTGAAAAATTCTTTTTAAGGTTTTCAACTTTTACCATCATTTTATCTTCCCCTTTCTTTCAAAGATGAAATACGAAATCATCAGCAACGAAAGGGCAAAGATCAATGCCAATGTCATGTTTTCTTGATAAATTGGACTTATCATTCTATACGGATTCAAATCATACCATCCAATAGAACCTAAAAATGCGTCTGCTATGAGCACGAGGAAGGGCACACCAAAGTTTCCAAACCCAAAGCTTGCCGAAAGCATCGCTATTCCAAAGTAAGCGCTTGAAAAGGTCAAGGTAGATAGGAATCCGTATCCAACACTCCAAGGACTTTGTATTACGAAAATGCTTTCAAAAGAGTAGCCTATCATCTGTGGAAAGATGGAGAAAACAAGTAAAAATACGTATGAAGACCAGAATACATCCTTACGTGAAAGAGGCAGTTCCATCATGATGTTGAATTTTCCATTGCACATGTCTCGTGGGAGAAGAACTAATGTGATCATTAAAAATATGAAGAAAATTCTCCAACTGAAGTTGGGTATTAAAAGAAGCAACGTTAAAATTAAAAGAAGTCCGGCTCTCTCTTTGAGAGTTTTGATGAAATAAACTTCAACTTTATTCACCTTTTTTCCACACCTCCTCAAGGATTAAGATCGTGGTGTTCAAATCCATGTTCATCTTTTTCAACTCTTCAACGCTTTTCTCCAAAATATCTACAACCTTTGGATTTATTATCTTTGAATTTTTTACGAAGTACCCCACACCATGTTGGGCTTCTACAATCCCATCCATCTGCAATTTTTCCAATGATTTCATTATGGTATTAACGTTCACTCCGAATACTTTTTTTAACTCTCTTACAGGTGGAAGTTGGTCACCAAATTTCAGATTTCCCAACACGATCTCTTTTTTTATCATGTTCATTATCTGCAAGTACGCTGGAATTCCGCTATGCTTATCTACCGGTTCTAACATTTTCAACCACCTTTCAATATTTCACTATTTTTACAAGCACTCCTGTTGTTATAGTTTCGAGCTTTCCAGCCTTTTGTGGAATCTTAACGCTAAACGTTCCGGCATTGCCTTTCAACGAAAAGAGACGCGTGCCTGACCATTCGTCTAAATAGTTTACACTTCCAATGGCACTGTTACAGTTCACTGCAAAATTTTGGACTCCATTTAAAGAAAGATGAGCAACAAGCCCATTGGCGTCTATTCTAACGGTACTCGCATTCATTTCTCCGGAAAGAGTAGCTCCATTACAGTTGATGATCATCTTTCCTACTTTAAAAAGACCATTCAAAGCTAGACCATTGCATTCAATGGTCATATCATTTACCTTTTCACTCATGTTACCTTTCAATGCCGTTCCGTTAGAATGTACCAGCAAACTGTTGTATTTGTTTTTGGTACCCATCTTTACAACGTAAGTGTAATTATTGTAGCGTTTCCCTTGAGGTGCAGATATTTCAAGCACGTTGTGTTTTCTCGTTGTGATCAAATTAGAAGGAATGCTTATTAGCGTTGAATCAGGAGAAAAATCAAGCTCCAATCCGCTCACGTACAAACGCACATCAGAAGCCGCTTTCAAGCTTTTATCGGGATAAAGCTTCTGGGGGCCATTGCTTTCTTTCTCTGGAAAGAAATCGTGATAACCGCCAAAAAATCTTTCAAACATGAAAGAGTGAAAGACTGGGTTATAAAATGGGTTTATGTAATCAAAAGTGTGAATTGCACTCAACGATACAAGAAAGAGGGCTGGCAAGAACACGAAGATCGTTACCAAAACGATGAAAAGCTTTCTAAAGCGTTGAAAAGATAGGGCAAAGATGATAACACCCAAAAAAGTAAAAACAATCTTCAATATATCTTGTGAAACGAAAAAAGCTAAGAAAGACAGTAAAAGGGCGAAAGAAACTTTTAAAAGTATTGGATACCGTTTTAGCATTTCACTCACCTCTATTTAAATAGTGTACTATAAAAGTATAACACATTTTATAAAAAGAGTCAATAGGATAAATTTTACCTGTCACCTATTTCTTGTTGACAAGAACCAAAAAAATGACTATAATTATGGTTAAGAGGTGAAAGAATGCTTGAAAAATTGCATTTTTACAGTGTTGCCGAAGCGAAAGCAGAGCTTTCAAAGATGCTTTCCGCTTTAAAAGATGGAGATGCCGTGATAACAAAAAATGGAATACCTGCAGCGGCGGTTATCAGTTATGATAAATACGTAAAAATGATGGATTTTTTGGAAAAGGTGAAAGATCTTTACCTTTTAGATATGGGAAACGCCACCATTGAAGATCCAATCAACAACATCTTAAAAGATTATTAGGAGGTGCCAAAATGGCAGATGTGGTGCTTGAACATGTGTGGAAAATTTACGATGGAAAAGTTGAAGCCGTTAAAGATGCAAATCTGGTGATAAATGACAAAGAATTTGCCGTTCTCGTTGGACCATCAGGTTGTGGAAAGACAACGACACTTAGAATGATAGCGGGACTTGAAGAAATCACAAAGGGAGAGATTAAAATCGGTGGAAAGGTTGTAAATGATGTTGAACCAAAAGACAGAGATATCGCCATGGTGTTTCAGAATTACGCTTTGTACCCGCACATGACGGTTTATCAGAACATGTCGTTTGGACTTAGGTTAAGAAAATTCCCAAAAGATGAAATTGATAGAAGGGTTAAAGAAGCTGCGCGTATACTCAGTATTGAAAATCTTCTTGATAGAAAACCAAAACAGCTTTCTGGTGGACAGCGTCAGCGTGTAGCTTTAGGACGTGCAATAGTGAGAAACCCGAAGGTTTTTCTTTTTGACGAGCCTTTGTCCAACCTTGATGCTAAGTTGAGAGTACAGATGAGAAGTGAGCTGAAAAAACTTCATTTAAGATTGAATGCTACAATGGTTTACGTCACTCACGATCAGGTAGAAGCCATGACGATGGCAGATAAAATAGTCGTTATAAAAGATGGTATCATTCAACAAATAGATTCCCCATTTAACGTCTATCATTATCCAAACAACGTGTTTGTCGCCGGTTTTATAGGTTCTCCATCAATGAACTTTTTAGATGCCGTTGTAATTGAAAAAGATGGGGACTTGTGGATAAGGCTTAAAAATGATATAATGCTTAAGGTTCCTCAGATATACAAAGAAGAACTCAAAGAATACATAAACAGAGAGATAATATTCGGCATCAGGCCAGAAGACATTTACGATAAAATGTTTGCCGTGGCGGCCAAGTCGGATAACACTGTGAGGGTAAGTGTAGACATATTGGAACCATTAGGCAATCAAACCATCCTTCACGCAAGGGTGGGAGACGACGTTATAGTCGCTTCTATAGATCCTAAAACAGAAGCGGAAGTTGGGCAATCAATAGATTTAGTCTTTGATATGTCAATGATGAGAGCCTTTGACAAGGAAACCCAGAAGGCCATAATTACCAAAGAAAAACTTGAACACGGATTGAATGCAAGCAAAAGTGCCAAAAAAGGTGATAATTTCCAAATGGGAAAAAGCGAATAATTTTTAAGTAAGAAATATAGGGAGACGGAGGTGTGCCCGAATTGGCTAAGGGGCCGGTCTTGAAAACCGGTGGCACTATGTGCCTTCTGGGTTCGAGTCCCAGCACCTCCGCCATTTTTTATGCTAGCGAGCGCAACAAATAAAGGTGAGACGAGCGTCTAACCTTTATTTTAAGCTATTAAAAACCATTAAATCCTTTTTATCACTACTGCCGTGCCCATGCCGCCACCGATGCATAGAGTGGCCAAACCCAGTTCCAAATCTCTTTTCATCATTTCGTATAAAAGTGTTACCGTTATTCTGTTACCCGAGCAACCTATGGGGTGTCCAAATGCGATGGCACCACCGTTAACGTTAGATCTTTCCATTATGTAATCTTTGGTAACGGAGTACATTTCTTGCCAATTTCTCATAACTCCAAGTGTTTGGACGGCAAAGGCTTCATTGGCTTCAAAAAGTTGAATATCTTTGAAGTTCAATCCCGCATTTTTTAAAGCTTTGTCTGTTGCGGGTACAGGTCCAAGGCCCATAACGATGGGATCTACACCACCCTGACCCCATGCGAATACTTCCGCAAGAGGGATTAAACCGTGAGCTTTGACGAATTCTTCACTTGCAATTACTATTGCACTTGCTCCATCGTTAAGGGTTGAAGAATTTCCCGCAGTTACAGTTCCATCTTTTTTGAAAGCTGGGCGAAGTTTTGAAAGTTTTTCCAATGAAGTTTCCCTTGGGCCTTCATCCGTATCGAATATCTTGGTTTCCTTTTTCAATTTAACCTCAATTGGAACTATTTCTTCTTTTAGTCTCCCAGAAGTTACCGCTTTTCTTGCTCTGTTCTGACTTTCCAAAGCGAACTCGTCTTGTTCCTGACGAGATATGTTCAGTCTTTTTGCTATTTCTTCAGCCGTTATTCCCATATGTACCTGGTTGAAAACGTCCGTTAAGCCATCGTATACCATGTGATCGACCATTTGTACATCTCCAAATTTTGTTCCAAATCTAACTTTTCCAGGCACAAGATAAGGAGCCTGTGACATGCTTTCCATACCGGCAGTTACAACCAAATCGGCTTGACCGGCAATTATATCAGTAGCGCCTATCATCAAGGCTTTCATTCCACTTCCACACACCATATGAACAGTAAAGGCCGGTACTTCCACAGGAATTCCCGCATATATAGATGCCTGTCTCGCGGGTCCCATTCCCTGTCCAGCGATAAGAACATTTCCAACTATCGTTTCATCAACTTCTTTGGGATCTATTTTTGCCTGTTCCATTGCAGCCTTTATCGCAGCGGCTCCTAATTTAGCAGCAGGAATATCTTTTAAACTTCCTCCGTAAACTCCTATTGCCGTTCTTTTTGCACCAACAATATAAACTTTTCTTGACATTTTTTATCCTCCTCATATATTCATATTTTTTTAAACCACTAAGCCTCCATCAACGCCAAGAACTTGTCCTGTTATGTAAGAGGCCTCATCCGACGCAAGAAATAAGTAAGCGTTGGCTATTTCTACGGCTTCTCCCATTCTACCAAGTGGCGTTTTAGAATTCATGTAATCGATAACTTTTTGTGGAACCTTTGAGGTCATTGGAGTTTTTATAAATCCTGGGGCTACCGCGTTCACGCGAATGTTGTATCTTGCAAATTCTTTTGCCCATGTTTTGGTCATTCCTATAACGCCGGCTTTTGAGGCAACGTAATTTGTTTGTCCAATATTGCCGTATACTCCAACAACAGATGAGGCGTTTAGTATAACTCCACTTTTCTTTTCCATCATGTAAGGTACAACTGCCTGTGTGACGTTGTATACTCCTTTTAAATTCACGTTTATGACAGCATCGAAATCTTTTTCCGGCATTTTAACAAGGAAATTGTCTTTTGTTATGCCAGCGTTATTTACAAGTATGTCTATTTTTCCAAGCTCTGAAGCTATTTTCTCGACAACTTCTTTTACCATTTCATGATTTGAAACGTCCATCTTGTAAGGATGGTATTGAGCACCAATTTCTTCAGCTGCAGCTTTCAAAGCTTCTTCATTAAAATCACATGCCGCCACTGTAGCTCCTTCTTCAATGAATTTCTTACACGTAGCCAGACCTATCCCACTCGCACCGCCTGTTATGAGCGCTACCTTTCCTTCTAACCTCATAAAATCCCTCCATCTTTTAATTTTTTGAAAACTCTGGCATTTAAATTTTAACCACGCTCACTTTATATGTTATCACCAAAAGCGTTCCAAACAAATACTTTTTGTATAAAATGGTCTATTTGAGAACTTCTTTATTGGAATACGTGATGCCTAAAAATAAAATCCACATTTGTGATTTGACGGAATCGAGACGCCTCCTTTCTGTCTTCTTTTTTTCATGAATTTCGAGAATCTCGTTCGAGCTGACAGGGTCCCAAATTTACAGTAGGTAGTTCTAACAGTAGGCATCATTAAAGATAATGCCTTTTCTCCAATCGACATGCTCTTTTCAAATGTTAAAGGGGGTGTTGAGATAGTCAAGAATTATCTTGAACGTTGGAAGATAGAAAGCTTTTTTAAGATGGCAAAGCAAGAGCTTGGACTCAAAGACTGCAAACTTTTGAGTGATGCGGCTCAAGAGCATTGGATGTTGTTGATCATCTTAGCGCACATGATTTTCAAAGACCATGAAATGTTGTTGAAAGAGAAATCCAATTTAAATTGCATAAATTGAGAGTAAGTTGATAACGACAGGATCAAAATTTACATCTGTAAAAAGCTGATGGTACAATATAAAAGAATGCAAAAAATGTGAATGTACAAAGGTGGTGGTATTTTGAAAGCGTTAGCTGATTGTTTTTCCTGCGTTTTAACGCAAATAAGGAGAAGTTTGGATGAGTGGGATGCAAGTGATGAAGAAAAATTTGAAGCAATGAGAAAGGCATCAATGAGTTTGGAAAAAGCTTACTTTGGGATGAAACCAACTGAACTTTCGAAACTTGCAAATGATGCAATTAAAAAATTCACGGGTATAAGGGATCTTTACACAAAAAGAAAACAGGCTCTCAATAAGAAAGCTCGAAGTATGGTAAAGGATGTGATCGAATTTTCCAATTCATCTTCTAATTCCCTGAAAGTTTTGGCAACAGCGGCAATTTTAGGTAACCATTTAGATCTTGGAGTTAAAGATATTGATTTGGATAAAGAAGATGAATTCTTGGATATGTTGAAAAACAAGACTTTGAAATTGGACAACTTTGATCTTTTTTATTCAAAAATGAAAAATGCAAAGTGTGTTCTGTACATTTTAGACAACACTGGGGAAGTTGTTTTTGATAAAGCTTTTTCAGATAAGCTGAAAGCGCTTTTCAATGTTTGTGTGAAGTTTGCCGTCAGAAGTGAACCAATTTTAAACGATGTCACGAAAAATGATGCTGTAGAAGTTGGAATTTCAACGGATGAGATAATCGATTCTGGTAGTCCCATGGCTGGTATGGACATGAACTTTGCAAGTGATGATTTTATGAAAACATGGGAAAAAGCAGATGTTATCATTTCAAAAGGCCAAGGCAATTTTGAGGGTTTAGATGACGTACACGATGAACGTCTCTTCTTTTTCTTAGAGGCCAAATGTCCCGTTATAGCCAGAGTGCTTAATGTCAACGTTGGTGATGCCATTCTGGCAAATTGGAAATAATAAAACACAAAATAAAAAGCGCAGATATCTGCGCTTTTTTGGTCGGGGCGACTGGATTTGAACCAGCGACCCCCTGTGCCCAAGACAGGTGCGCTACCTCTGCGCTACGCCCCGCTACAACGAAAGTATAACACAAAGCAAAGACCATTTTCAAGGTATCAAATTGATTTAAAAAAATATATATGAAATCGAGTCGATGAGTCAATTCGAGGCTTGACTTGAAAGCGCTCATATGGTAAAATTTATTCGTCTTTGAAAGAGACCTGTTAGCTCAGCTGGTAGAGCACTTGACTTTTAATCAAGGGGCCGCGGGTTCGAATCCCGCACGGGTCACCAACAGTGCGCGAGGGTGGCGGAATTGGCAGACGCGCTGGACTTAGGATCCAGTGGGGAAACCCGTGTGGGTTCAAGTCCCACCTCTCGCACCAAGAACGAGCGGGAATAGCTCAGTGGTAGAGCGTCTGCTTGCCAAGCAGAAGGTCGCGGGTTCGACCCCCGTTTCCCGCTCCATTTTTATTTTATTTGGAGCGCAGGTGTAGCTTCAGCAGGTTAGAGCGCCGCCTTGGTAAGGCGGAGGTCATGGGTTCGAATCCCATCACCTGCTCCAACGAGATAATTAAAAGGACACAATTCGTGTCCTTTTTTGTTTTTTCTTCAAAATTATTCTCAATTTATGTGCTGCTCAAATTGAATGAAGGTTGTACATGAATAATTTTAAGAAATTAAAAAGATGAACCCTCCTCGTCAATTACGCTGTTACTCAGTTTTTAGAAGAAAATCAAAGGAGCCCCCAAATTGAAAAGTCTGTTCCCATTTACAAAGGAATTATCGGCAGAGCCATTTTTCGTGTGGTATGGAAGAAGCCGGATAATGGGAGCAACAAAGCGCTTCATACGTAACGGAATCTTTCATGGATGAGTTTTGTCATCTTTCGAAGAGCGCTACCACTTCAAAATGATGTGTTTGTGGGAACATATCGACAATTTTTACGTTCTTCAGTTCAAACCCGTTTTTCATAAGAATTTTGGTGTCCCTTGCAAAAGTGGACGAATCACACGACACATACACTATCTTTTTTTTAGATAAAAGTGCCACTTTTTCTGCGGTATTTCTCAAACCGCCGCGAGGTGGATCAACTACAACAACATCGAATTTTTCTTCACTTTCCCATTCTTCAGTTTTTTGGACTTTGAATTCAACGTTATCAAAGCCATTCATACTCGCATTTTTTTGAGCGTAAATAATCGAGGAAGGCGAACTTTCAACTCCAAGAATTCTTTTGAATTTATCGTGAAACTGAAGGCTAAAAAAGCCTATTCCGCAATAGAGATCCAGAAGTTTCTCTCCATTTTGTACGTATTCTCTTACAATTCTTGATAGTATCCTCGCCCCCTCATAATTTACTTGAAAAAATGACTTTGCTGGCACTTGGTATTGAATATCGTTTATCTTCACATCAATGGTGTTTTTTCCTTGATGTGTCCTTTCTTTGCCACTTATGATAACATGGGAATGAACCTTTCTTTTTAACGATACGACATTATCAACATCTTCCAAAGATGGTGGTGTGAGATCTTTGGAAGATATGAATATCACCATAGTTTCATTGTTTCCTTCCCTTAGCACAACATGCTCAACTTTTGAAGAAAATCTTGGATGCTTTTTTAAAAGGATGCCAACTTTTTTCTTGAGTTCATTTAACCTTTCGGATAAGATTTCACACTTTCTTATCTTCACGAAATTATGGCTATGTTTTCGAAAGAAACCTAACTCGGAGTTTCTAACCACGAATTCTGCTTTGTTCCTGTAATGTTTTTCCTTCGTCTCAAAAATTTCCGGTTTTTTCACGTTGAATTTTGCTATTCTTTTCATCTGTTCTACAAATATTTCCTGTTTGAATTTCAATTGTTCTTCGTAAGATACGTCCATCCATTCGCATCCATCACACTCTTTGAAATGCCTGCATGATGGAACTATTCTGAACTTGGATGGTTGTAAAATCTTTTGTGTTTGGGCAAAAAAGACTCCTTTTTTACTTTCAATGATTTCCGCTTCCACTTCTTCGCCAGGATACGCACCTTTTACCAGAAACGTCTTTCCTTCTCCATAACATAATCCATAACCACCGTAGACCATCTTTTCAATTTTCAGTTTCAAAATTCGCTCCTCCATAATTTAAACGAAATCGTACCTGCCATTTTTCCATTTTGAGCACCAATTGTAAGATACACTCCATCTTGCCATTGGCCAATATTACCGGTAAAGCCTCCATGAATTTTAACACCATCTTCCTTCAAATTCATTTCAATCGAAAAATTCTTTGTATTGAATGCAAATAAAGCTCCAGAGGAAGCCACACTTATGTTCAATTTATCGTTGAAAATGGGGATTTGTGATGAAATGGCAAAACTCACTTTTTCAGATTTTGATTGAAAGTTCGCTTTCCACTTTGAATTCCCAAAGTTTCCGTTCACTTTGAAGTTAAACGTTTCATCGGTGGCATTCACGTTTTTTTGAAATGAATAAGAAAATCCAATTAACCCGAAATCTTTTGAAAGTTTTAAGCCAACGGATGAAGATGATATGCTTGCTTCGAATGAAATGGGATTAGACAATGAAAACGTAGCGCTATTCTTTTTCAAAAAATTGTCTTGAAAAAAGAAGGCAGAAAAATTTCCCATCTTTATTCCTTCAAACGTTGTAAAAACACCTTTTTTTAAGTTTAAACCCGCACGAACGTTTTTGTTTGAAGCTCTGAAGATCAGATTATCATTTTTTCCAACTTCTAAAAAAAGATTAGAATTATCTTGATCAAAAGAAACTTCCAACTCATTTAAATCTGAAGACATTTTCATCTTTCCAGAGTTATTGATGCAAGACAGAACAAAACCTAACCCTGTTTGTTGTGGAATTTCCATGGGTTTTCTGAAATTTGGGCTATTGTAATAAAGATCTAACACGTTGTTCATTCCAAGAAGATGAAATTTTCTGGAAAGTTTTACTTTAAAAGATACATTTTTCTCCACATTTATCCAGCTTGAAAGGGCGATCTTGCCGCTTTCTATTTTTGAAAATATGAAAAATTGTGTGTTAGTTGCCGACGAAGAAAAAGCAGCAGCCCCAAATTCAAATCTTTCTTTTGATAAAGCGAAAGCCTTACTGAAATTCAAAGCGTAAAGTGGGCAAGCGTTCGTCAAACTCTGATATTCAATACTAACAACATCTGAAGGGACCGCCTCTGGAACGATCAAGATCCCATCTTCGTAATTCAACTCGTATTTAGAAGATGAAAGTAAAACTCCATTTAGATAAACTTTTACACTTCCAAATGCCGCGCTCCCAATTGTAAATATTTGGTTTGGACGTTTCACCGTGAAGTTCAAAATTCTTCTGTACCCTCTCAGTTGACCAAGCGAAAAGTTAGGAGTAGAAAGCCCAACTATTGAAAAAGGATAAGCGCCGGCCACGTTCAATTGCACTGTTCCAATTTGCATATTCCAGGGGAGATAATCCACTATGAAAGTGTCAACATTTGTGTTTTGAATTTTTCCATAGACGTAAAAATTTGAATTTACGTTTCCCCAAAGTCTCACAGCCATGTTCTGTGTGATAAAAAAATCATTTGGAAGCGAGAAATCTTCAAGTATCTTCTCACTTCCAAAAGAAAAAGAAGTGTTAAAAGATTGGTTTATTTGAATGGTAAGAGAAAAAACTTTAAGGCTAACGAACATCAAAAGAGATGCCACGATGAAGCTTGTGACCGTTCTCCGCATCGCCGAAAGTTATCACCTTCTTAGACGGGAATTGTATTCTTTCGACTATTACTCCACCTTCACCGCAAGCGATCAATGCGTGATCACGTATGCTTACTATCTGACCGGCACTCCCTCTTTCCGTCATCGAAAGGCCTTTTACCCCGAAAAGTTTTACAGTTTCTCCATTCAATTTTGCACGTGCACCGGGGATTGAATCAAAGGCTCGTATTTTGTTCGCAACTTCTTCAGCCGGTTTATTCCAATCAATAAAGGTTTCCTTTAAAATTATCTTAGGGGCTTTGCTTGCCTCTCCACTTTGTGGAGTTAGAGGAATGTTTGGATTGGAAAGAAACTTTTCAACAACTTTGGCTCCAATCTCTGACAGCCTTTTGTAAAGGGTATCAAAGGTTTCGTAAGGATCCACTGGAATTTTTTCCGTCAAAGCGACATCTCCAGTATCCATGCCTTCATCTATTTTGAAAAGTGTCACGCCGGTTTGTGTTACTCCATCGAGAAGGGCTCTTTGAATTGGTGCCGCCCCTCTGTACTTTGGCAGAAGAGAAGCGTGAAGGTTGAAAAAACCTAGTTTTGTGCTTGATAGAAGTTCTTTTTTCAAAAATTGTCCAAAAGCTATCACTATGGCAACATCCGCATTGAGTTTTCTTATCTTATTCAAAATCTCTTGAGAGTTAACATTTTCCACTTCCAACAACGGAATACCGTTTTCTTTTGCGAATTCGGAAACCGGTGTGGGGGTAAGCTTTCTATTTCTTCCAGCGGGCCGTGGAGGTTGGCTAATGACCAAAGGGATATCATGCTTTTCATATATGTGTTTCAAACTTTCAATGGCAAATTCGGCAGAACCTAGAAATATTACTTTCATTTTACACCTCCAAAAAGCAAAAGCTCATTTTGCGTCTTTTGCCGACATTTTTTCCACTTTTTTCAATATCTCTGCACTTTTTTTCTTAATTTCACTCAATTTTTGCCTCAACAATTTTTTCTTTACGGCGCTTATGTAATCTATGAAAAGCTTGCCGTTCAGGTGATCAAATTCGTGTTGAAAAACTCTCGCTTCGTAGCCTTCCAATTCCCTTACGTATTCTTGATTTGCGGTATCGAAGTACTTAACCTTTATTTTCACAGATCGTGAAACTTCTTCAAATATGTCTGGAATACTCAGACAACCTTCCTCACCAAGCTCTTTTTCATCGGACATTTCAATAATTTCAGGATTCACCACAACATGGAGCTTTTCGCCAATATCATAAAGAAAGAATCTTTCAGAAATCCCAATCTGAGGAGCCGCCAATCCAACTCCATCTTCTACGTACATGGTGTTCGCCATTTCTTTTACGAATTCATCTTTCAGTGATGTTGGTTCTACCTCTTTTGCAATTTTTCTAAGAACAGGATCTCCGTACAACCTGATAAGCATTCAAATCACCTCGCAAGAATTATATCACGGTGAAAACAAAAAAGGGCTCGTTGAGAGCGAGCCCTTAAAAGGTGCTTATGGCAAAGAATACCACTATGTCAAATCGCAATCTGAATTTTAGAAACTTGAAATTTCTGCCCACAGACACTTGAGATAATTCGTCTCTGGCATAGAAAGTAAATGAGGATGATCCAGAGGTAATCCCGTCCACCCGATTTCTCTTACAATTTTTCTCTTTTCTATTGCACTTTTCATAACAACTTTTTTCAGCATTTCTTTGTCTATATTGTAAGCACACGAACAAAGACCGAATTTTCCATTTTCGTTCAAGTGATCTATTATCTGAACCATTAAATTCTTTAGTAATTCGAATGCTTTTGACTTTTGCGTTCGATCCTTTATTAAAGAAGGTGGGTCTGCGATGATCAGATCGTACATCTCTAAACCGTTCAAATTAAAAGCGTCCTGACAGATAAAGTTCACTTTTACTTTGTTCAATTCGGCGTTTTCATATGCCACTTTCAAATCTTCTTTTGAAATGTCAACAGCGTCCACTTTCATACCGCTTTTTGCCAACAAAATGGCAAAGCTGCCAGTATACGTGAATAAATCAAGTGCCTTTCCACCTTCAAATGTTAGCTTCTTTGCAAACTCTCTCGAATTTCTCTGATCGTAAAAAAATCCGGTTTTTTGACCCTTAACCACATCCACTTTGAATTTTAACTTACTTTCTTTCAGTATCTTTTCAGTAGGGTACAATCCGTAGATAACTCCCTTTTCTCTTGAAAGACCAGGTTCTGGCATCGACTCAAAATCACTTCTTTCATAAATGGTCATCGGAGCATATACTTTTACCATGGCGTTTACCATATCTTCTTTCATCTTTTCAAGAGCCTTCGATCTTATTTGAACTACCAGTGTATCGGCAAACCTATCGATGATAAGTGATGGAATTAGATCTCCTTCCGCGTTGAACTCTCTTCTGAACGCGGTAGGAAGGCTGCTCCTCCTTTTTAAAGCTGATTGGAACCTTCTAACGAAGAATTCTTCATTTATCTCCTCGTATTTTCTGGTTAAAAGTTTTAGGCGAGGATTAGCTCTCAGATTGTAAAGGCCTCTTCCCATGAATTCGTCTTCGAAGAAGATATTGGCGATTCCGACTTCTTCATCTGAATCAACGCTTTTTATCTCATCTTCGTATATCCAAAGGTGCCCCCTTTGAATCTTTTCTGCGCCTCTTTTTTTCAGATGGACTATTATCATATGCCACTCTCCAAGATTTTCTTTGCCATTGCGTACCGATGCCCCCTAACCGATACATAAACTCCTCTGTTTGATGACATTTTGGCGCTTTCCAAAAGGATTAGCATGCCTGCTGCTATTATCCTTTCCCTTCCCTTTTCCATGCCGGGAAGATTAGAGATTTCATTTAGAGACATGGAACATGCCCGCTTGTAAAGTGATTCGATTTCTTCTACGGGTATGTAAATTCCATGAATTGAATTTGCCGAAAAAGGTTTACCTTTTAAGACGCTCGCAACGGTTGTTCCCGTTCCACCAATAGAAACCAATGGAAGTTGTGGAAGAAAAGAAAGTTCTTTTTCTATGAAATCCTTCGCATTTTCCAATTGGTCATAGATTGGATAGGAACCTACATATTTTTCGGTTAACACTATGGCACCCATTGGTATGCTTCGCAAAATCAATTCTTTTTCGATTTTAAAAGAGTATTCCACGCTTCCTCCGCCAATATCCATAACCAACGGTGAACGAATTGGAATTTTCTCATCATCAGCTACAGAAAGGTAAGAGAGCTCCGCTTCTTCTTTTCCCGAAAGTATGCGTGCGCTGTCGAATTTTCTGGACAGCTTTTCAAAATACTTTGGAGGCAACTTTCGAAAAACTTCTGTTCCTACGATAATTCGTTTGCTCACGCCATATTCTTCACTTATTTTCAAGTACTTTTCTATGGTTTTAAGCGCTTTTTCAAAAATACCATCATCTTCACATTTCATCTTTCCCATTCCAACTACAGTGGAAAGATCCAGAAGATAATTTATTTTTCCATCTTTTTTTTCGGCTATGAGCAGAATGAAAGAATTGCTTCCCGCATCGACAACTGCGACTTTCACTGATTTTTTCCTTTCTAATGAATAACGCTAATCGTTTTTTCTGTTGAATTCGAGACGTAAACACTTCCTATTTTATCGTCGCCACTTACCCAACTTGGTCCCTTTCCAACTATAACACTTTGAATAACGGAATTTGTTTTGCCATCCAAAACACTTAATGTGTTGTCCGAGTTATTTGAAACGTATACAATATTTTTCTGAGTATCGATGTAAACGTGGCTCGGCGAATTTCCCACTTTTACCCTTTTCGAAATTTCATCTGTATTGCCGTCTATAACGTCCAACGTATTATTTGCCGCATCTGCGACGTATATTTCATTTGTAAATTCATTCACCGCAACTCCAACTGGCATTCCATTGATTTTTATCGTATCAGACAAAGTGTTATCTTTTCCATTTATCACGCTCACACTGCCATCACTTTTACTCGTAACGTATATCATGTTGGTTACGGAATTCACGGCGATATCGTTTACGGGTTTCCCTATACGAATTGTGGCCACTATTCGTGTTGGCGAAGCGCTTAAAACGCTCACCGCGTTGTAATACGAATTTGTAACGTAAACACAATTGTTATTCGCATCGTAAGCTATTCCCTGAGGAGTTCCTCCTATGAGGATTTCTTTCACTTTCACTTTACTTGGTGACGAGGCGGCTTCTATCATTGTTACAGTGTCTGTGGAAGAATTGGCGACGAAAAGACGGTTATCTTTTTCATCGTAACAAATACTTTCAGGAGAAGGGCCAGCCTTGTATTCGTATAACTTGTCGTAACCGTAAACGTCGTAAACCATAACTAAATTTGTAGATGAATTGGCAACAAACAGTCGTCCACCTTTATCATCCACAGCTAAACCTGATGGGCTTCCTTTCAAAGGAATGTAAAGCGTCTCTCCAACACCTTTGGACGCCGTGAAGTTAACGTCATTCTTTAAACTATCAACTTGCACTTCAGTTGGATTGAAGAGCCATCCGTTTTTAAGAGGCTTTACCTCTACCGTGCCTTTCAATTTATCGCTTTTCCAATAACCATTTAGATCTGTTTTCACGGATATTGCGGTACCTTGAGAGCTTTCAAATGTTATCGTTACGCCGGAGAGACCGTTTCCATTTTTGTCTTTAACATATCCGCTTACCCAATAATTCACGGGATTGGCGGTGAAATTCACGTTGTTTTCGCTCTTGTCGACGTATAAGCTCTTTGTTGGAGGGTTAAAAGTCCAGGCAGTTGCCTCTGGTGTGATCGTTGTTTCGCCTATCACACCACTTTCCGACCAATATCCGTTTTTGTCTGTGTAAGTCACTTTGTAACCGTTTGGATAAGAGACTTCTATTTTTACACCAGAAGCGGCGTTACCAAGAACATCCTTGACGTAACCACTTAACGTGTGAGTTGAAGAGTTCAAGAAGGTACATCCAGCTAATACAATTGTAATAGCGAGGAATAACGACGCAAGAAGAAATTTTTTAGCCATTGTTCAGGCCCCCTTAAATGATTTTCCCAACCAAATCGCAAATTTTAGACAACAACTCCTCATCCCATTTCGTGAAAGGCTCTGTTCTATGAGAATCTATGTCTAATTCTCCAACTACTTTCCCATTCTTGAATATCGGCACCACGATTTCAGACTTAACTTTTGGGCTGCAGGAAAGGTAGTTACTTTCCTTCGAAACATCTTGAACTACGAATGTTCTTTCCAACTCGGCAGCTTGACCACAAATGCCTTCTCCAAATTTGATTTTAACATGTTCTGTACTTTCTCCGATAAAAGGCCCCAATACCAATTCTTTCTTTTTATTCACTAAATAAAAGCCAACCCAATCGTAATGCTCAACGTTGGCTTCTAATATTTCGCAAACTCTTCTCAACTTCTTTTCCTTTTCTTTCGTGGCGTTAAGGGCACTTTCAATCTTGCTCAATATCCTTTCTTTTTTTGTTTCTTGCAACTCGTCCCATATTTTAAACGCTCTCCTTAAATGTGGTATGACTATTGACCCTCCAACAACAAGGCCTATTGCAAGCGCTTCTTCAATCTCTTTCGTCGTTACCCCATTTTCGTCAGAAGTAATGAGATGGTATTCGACACAGTCATCACACCTTAACACCAGTGAAGAAACGAGTCCAAGCAGTTCCTTTGTTTTCCGAGGTAAAGCACCATCCAGATAGACATTTGTATCTAAATTGTAGAATCTCTTTATATGTTTTTTAGCGTACTTCATCACCACGTCATTTAATTCATCTCTTTCTTTTTTAAAATCTTCTACTTTTTTTGTCATACAGTCATCCATCCTTTCACGTTTAGTTTTTAAAAGTTCTAAATACGATCAAAGACAACTCAATTGCTATCATCAAAGGAATAAGCCCAAACCCATAAAAAATGTTCCAGGCATTTGACACGCTTCCAATTGCCCAATCGGATATTGAAGCACCTATTCCAACAAAAGCAACAAAAAGCCCCATCAGGTTGCCGACTTTTCCACCAGCGTATTTTGTCAATATCGCTTGAATAGTTGGGTAAGTACTGGCAAAACCAAGGCCACTTAAAAACACGAAAATCAAAGCGAAATGGTAATTTGTACAAAACATGAAAGCAATAACAGAGATAAGTGAAAGGCTCACAACCAGCGTTAACCACTTTTTTTCTTCCATTTTCACGTAACTTGCTCCATATCTTCCAACGAACATTCCAATCCAAAATATTGAAGCCATGGCAGCCGCCAAAGGAATGTCTACATTTCTAATGTGAACGAGAAATGTGCTCACCCAGGCCGAAAAGCCCACCTCGTATCCGACGTATATCATTATAAGCAAGTTTAGGAATATTATCTTTGGATCCAACATGGCCTTAAAATTGAATTTTTCTTCTAAAACAATGGAAGGTTTTTTCATTTTTGTAGAAAAGAGAAATGCTATTAGGGCAATTACAGCTTCAACAACGTAAACGCTTCTCCATCCCAATGACCAATGGATAAATAAAGCCACAACGAAAGGACCTAGCAAAGCGCCCAGCGCAAAAAATGAGTTAACGTAATTCAACAAATTCGCCGCTCTATCTTTTTCAACAGTTCCGACAAGTGAGCCTACTCCTATCTCTGTTAGTCCTGTTCCCGCGTTTGCCACAAAACCGGCAAGTGCCAATTTAAAGAAATCATTGCTTAAAATATATCCAAGCGCTCCCAATGTTAAGAGCAATGCCCCAAGCTGTGCTATCACCTTTAAACCCATTTTATGGGCTAAAAAGGTGCAAAAAATTGAACCGGCTATGTAACCAAAAGTTCCGAATAAAAAAAGATAGCCACCTTGAAGATAATCTATGGAAAGATCGTTTAAAACCTTAGGAAGGGCACTCGACAGTATTACAACGTAAAAGCCAAATGCGAAAAAAGCGAAATAAGAATACATCTTCAGTTCTTTTGGGATCATTCTTCACCTCATATCGGCAACCCTTATATGGCGAGTTTTTAAAAGCTAACCAGCTTCTTACGACTCACTATTCTTTTTTCTTTAATTGTATTCTTACACATAACAAGTACGGAATGCAAATTTTTGTTTTTAGCAATTTTAAATAGAAAACGAAAGAGATCCAATGAAAACTCACTTTTCAAATGACAGGCAAAAGTTTTATTTTTAACTTCTTGAGCCAGGAATATTACAAAATAATTAAAATTATGATTTATATACTTAATAAAAACACCTTTTTTGAATTAAATATTGACATATTCGTTTTTTTAGTGTAAAATTTACACAATAAATTTAGCCTGCTTCAGGCAAGTAAGAAAGGGGAGAAATTAAATGAAAAAAGTGTTGGTGTTGATCGGTATCGCCTTGTTGATGATCTCAGCGGTATTCGGAGCGGAGACTGTGAAAATCGGCGTTGCCTTTCCGATGACTGGAGGAATCGCCGCATTTGGTCAAATGACTTTAAACGGTGTCAAAGTCGCACAAAGCTTGTATCCAACGGTGCTCGGAAAGAAAATTGAACTTATCGTTGCTGACAACAGATCTGACAAAACCGAAGCAGCAAACGTAGTTAGCAGATTGATAGATTACAACCATGTTGTAGCAATAATTGGCGAAATAGCGAGCTCCCATTCTTTGGCAGGAGGTTCCATCGCTGAGAAAAAACACGTTCCGATGCTTTCGCCGGCTTCAACAAATCCACTCGTGACTCAGGGAAAGCACTACGTTTTCAGAGCTTGTTTTATAGATCCATTTCAGGGACACGTTGCTGCAATCTTTGCTCATGACTACCTTAAGGCTAAAACGGCCGTCGTGTTTACCGATGTTGTTCAAGATTACAGTGTTGGATTGGCGAACTTTTTTATTAAAGATTTCACCGCCATGGGTGGAAAAGTCTACAGGGAATTCTATCAGAGTGGAGATCAGGACTTCAGTGCTCAGCTCACAGATGCTTTGAGTAAGAATCCGGATGTCATATACGTACCAGGGTATTATCCGGAAATTGCCCTGATGGCAAGACAGGCAAGGCAGCTTGGTTACACCGGTCCATTTCTCGCTGGTGATGGAGCGGAGGCGCCAGAACTTGTCAAAATCGGTGGAGACGCTGTAAATGGTGTTTACTACACGTCTCACTTCAACGCAGAGGCGCCGTTCACCAAAATTGGAAAAGAATTCGTTGCCAAATACAAAGAAATGTACAAGGAATCTCCATCTGCGTTGGCAGCTCTTGGATTTGATGCTTACCTATTGCTGAGAAATGCCATTCAACGTGCAAATTCCACAAATCCAGAAAAGATAGCCGAAGCTTTGAGAAATACGAAACATTTTGAAGGTGCTACCGGTTACATAACGATTGACAAATACGGAAACACCATCAAATCAGCCGTTGTAAATGTTGTGAAGAACGGTAAATTCACCTACGTTACAACTATAAATCCGTAATTTGTTCTGAATAAGATCTATTTTTCTGAGATGGGAATGCTTTAAAGGGCATTTCCATCTCGTTTAAAAGAGGTACTTGTAAAGGAGATGATCACGCTTGTCCCATCTTGCACAGAATCTCATAAATGGAACTCTTTTGGGTGGACTGTATGCACTTATAGCTATAGGATACACAATGGTTTATGGAATATTAAGGCTCATAAATTTTGCCCATGGCGATATATTGATGTGGGGAGTCTACTTTGCGCTTTACATGGTTGTAGCCTTGAGTATGCCATGGTGGCTTGGTTTTATTGTGGGAATTGTGTTAGCGGGATTGTTGGGTTTCAGTGTTGAAAAGGTGGCTTACAGACCTCTCAGAAACGCTCCGAGGATTTCAGCCTTGATAACGGCTATCGGTATTTCTTTCTTTTTGGAAAGTTTAGCCGTTGTTGTTTTTGGTGGCATTCCAAAATCTTTCAACGTCTATCCAAAATTTTTCAACAAGATTGTTATATTCAACCATCTTAGAATACAAATGCTGACCTTCTTCATACTTGGCGTCACGTTCGTTCTTCTTTTAGGAGTGCTGTGGTTACTTTACAGAACAAAAACGGGTACAGCTATGCGTGCCATCGCCACTGATATACCCACCACAAGTTTGATGGGAGCCAATGTTGATAACATAATAAGCTTGACGTTCATAATTGGTTCTATGCTGGCCGCAACGTCGGGAATAATGTGGGCTATGAGATATCCTCAAGTTCAGCCTTACATGGGATTTGTTCCAGGGTTAAAGGCGTTTATTGCCGCTGTTATAGGCGGAATAGGTTCTGTTCCAGGCGCAGTTGTTGGAGGATTCATTTTAGGCATGACGGAAATTCTCGTTGTTGGATTCTTTCCAAACCTGGCAGGATACAGAGATGTCTTTGCATACGTCATATTGATAGTTCTTTTGATGTTCAGACCTACTGGAATATTCACAGTTTATTCGGAACAGAAGGTGTAAGAATGGGCACGAAAAGGATATCTTTTAAAACCAATTTCATACTTACAAGCGCCTTTATCGTGGGAAGCGGTTTTCTTTTGTTGGGCGCGACACATTCTGTTGGAGATTACTGGGTCAGAATAATAACGTTGATGGCCATATATTCGATAATGGCCATAAGTTACACGCTTGTCAACGGCGTAACTGGGATTTTTTCTCTTGGTCACGCCGGCTTCATTGCCGTTGGTGCTTACACGGCCGCACTTTTGACTCTTCCCATTCAACAAAAAGCCATGTCATTTTTCATAGCACCTCTTATTTGGCCTTTGAACAGCATACAAATGGGATTCTTTCCCGCTACCATAATAGCAGGATTGGTTGCCGCCTTTGCCGCTTTCTTGGTGGGATATCCATCACTAAGAGTTACAGGCGATTACTTTGCCATAGCCACGCTCGCATTTGCAGAGATAATAAGGATAGTCATTCAAAATTCTTACAGCCTCACGAACGGCTCACTTGGTTTGAAAGGAATCCCCCCATATACCAACATTTGGTGGGCATGGGGATGGTTATTGGTGACGATTATAGCGGTAGGAAGTTTGAAATTCAGCAGCTACGGCCGCGCTTTGCGGGCGATGTCGGAAGACACCGTTGCGGCGAGGGCCATGGGAATAAACGTTTTCAAGCATCAGCTTATGTCTTTCGTTGTGAGTGGGTTCTTCGCGGGTATAGGCGGAGCTCTTTACGCCCATTGGCTTACCACCATCGACCCACGACCAACTAGTTTGGGAATAATGCTGACTTTCTTCGTGTTGATAATGATAGTTATCGGTGGTTTGGGAAGTATATCCGGCGCCGTTTTGGGAGCTATCTTCTTTGCTTTTGCGGCCCAATGGCTAAGAATAGTCGAGTCACCTATGAATTTCTTTGGAATCACAATTCCTGGTATTCCTGGAATGAGTATGCTCATCTTCGCAACGGTTTTCATATTGATCATGCTCTTCTGGAGGAGAGGTATCATGGGAAAAGACGAGTTGAGCTGGCAGTACATATACGATCACTTTACCAAGAAAGCAGGTGATCAAGATTAACGACAAAAACGACAGAAGAAAAGACGTATTGCGATTGGAAAATCTAACGATAAAGTTTGGGGGCTTAACAGCAGTTGACTCTTTTAACGGTTATTTGAAAGAAGGGGAACTCATAGGGCTTATAGGGCCAAATGGTGCGGGAAAAACCACGATATTTAACATGATAACTGGCATATACGCTCCCACATATGGAACGGTTACGTTCAACGGGATTGATATAACTGGTATGAAGCCTTACGTTATAACACATTTGGGCATTGCAAGGACTTTTCAGAACATAAGACTCTTTTCCGACATGACCGTGCTTGAAAATGTCCTTGTGGCAGAGCATTCGTGGTTGCAAAATTACAAAGCGCGCAAAATTCTCCATAATCATGAACCGGAAAAATTTCCAAAGCCTCACTGGAAACCATGGTTCTGGAGCGCCGTTTTGAAAACACCTGACTATTTGAAGATGGAACGTCAAATGAAAGATTACGCTTATGAGCTGTTGAAAGCCGTTGACCTGGAAAGATTTGCCCATTTGAAAGCCTCAGCGCTTCCATATGGCCCTCAAAGGAAGTTGGAAATAGCACGTGCTCTGGCAACCAGGCCTTATTTGTTGCTCTTGGATGAACCGGCAGCCGGTATGAATCCTCAAGAGACTCAGGAATTGGCTGATTTCGTTCAGGACGTTAGAAAGAAGTTCTCGGTTACCATTCTTTTGATAGAGCATGATATGAAATTCGTTATGAAGATATGCGAAAGAATATACGTTCTTGACTACGGTAAGATAATAGCGCACGGTGTTCCAGAAGAAATTCAAAACAACAAGAGAGTTATAGAAGCGTATCTTGGAGATGAGAGCTATGTCTGATGCGTTATTGGAGATAAAAGAACTTAACGTTTATTACGGTGCCATTCACGCTGTTAAAGGGATTAACATAAGCGTTAAGAAAGGTGAGATAACGACTTTAATAGGGGCAAACGGTGCCGGCAAAACTTCTACGTTGAATTCCATAGCGGGATTGATAAGAAATAAAAAAGGAAGCATTGTCTATAACGGAAAAGATATAACGCATTTAAAAGCGGATGCCATAGTTAAATCCGGTATTAGTTTGTCACCTGAAGGTAGAAGAATTTTTCCCAACTTAACGGTGGATGAGAATTTAAAAATGGGCGCCTATTTCAGAAAAGACAAAGATGGAATAAAGAGAGATCGTGAATGGGTACTCGAACTTTTTCCAAGACTTAAAGAGCGTTTAAAACAAATGGGTGGTACGCTTTCCGGTGGAGAACAACAAATGTTGGCCATTGCAAGGGCTTTGATGGCAAACCCATCTATTCTCATGATGGATGAGCCTTCACTTGGATTAGCGCCTTTGCTTGTAAAAGAAGTTTTTGAGGTTATAGAAACGGTAAAAAAAGAAGGGAAGACGGTTCTTCTCGTTGAGCAAAACGCTGCCGCCGCCTTGTCAATAGCGGATTATGGGTATGTTTTGGAAACGGGAACCATAGTGCTTGAAGGAAAAGGTAAGGAATTACTTGAAAACGACGAAGTAAGACGTGCATATCTGGGTGTTACCGTCTGAATTTTCGTAACGCTTCCTCCTACCACCGCCTGTGTTCACAGCAGGCGGCCTTTTTTTAGTCTTCTTGCAATTCCAAAGCTCTCTTGTAAGTATCGAAGATGGTTTTCATCAATATGCCACGCAAACCCTGTTGTTCGAGGGAATATATACCTTCTATGGTTGTACCTGCTGGAGAAGTCACGATGTGCCTAAGCTCGCCGGGGTGTTTTGCTTCGTGCTGGAGTAGCTCGGCAGAACCTTTCATAGTTTCCAAAACTAACTTCATTGCAACTTCGTACGAAAGCCCGAGTTTCATGCCGGCATCTACCAACGATTCTATTATCACGAACACGAAAGCTGGGCCACTTCCACTTAAGGCTGTTACCGCTGGAAAGAGATGTTCATTCACTTCTACAAGCTTTCCAAACGGTAAAAGCAACTCTTCTACTTTTTTCTTTTCAACCAAGGATTTTTCATCGTACGATATCCCGATGACACCTTTCCCTATCGAAATCGGGATGTTTGGCATGATCCTTACAACACCCTTTCCAACATAAGAAGATATTTCGTTTATCGTAAGACCAGCAACGGTGCTTATCAAAATTCTGTTGCGAGAATGTGGGATCCTTTTTAGAGCTTGCAAAGCGTCTTGTGGTTTAACACATAAAAAGAGAATATCCACCTCAGGCAGTTTTTCAATGTCTAGATAAGTATTAGCGCGCCCTTCATATTTCCTTATCTTTTCGATATGACGGTTTACGAGATGAAGTTCATGACCCTTTTCAATGAGCAAATCTGCAATTATACTTCCGATATTTCCAACTCCTATTATTCCAACTTTCACGATTTCACGTCCTTTCTTAACAAAAATCTCCGCGCGAAGGCGGAGATCTTCGTTTTTTACTTTTACTTCTTTAAAAGCAAAGATAAATTTCCAAACTTGAGGAATAATTCGTCCAAACTCTTCAAAAATCCCAATCGATTTCTTCTCAAATCCTCCCTAGTTGCCATCACGAAAACGTTGTCAAAGTATTCATCAATGAGGGGCTTAAGCGATTTTAACTTTTCAAACGCTTCATCATAACTTAAATGCCTTAAATCTTCTTCGACTTTTTGCTTTACTTCCAAATAAGCATGAAAAAGTGGTTTTTCGTTTTCTTCAAAGAGCTCAACGTGATATTCAGTGGAATCATGTTTGCTGGAAATGTTGTGTATTCTCGTGTAAGCCGTTATGAAATCTTCGAAATCTTCACTTGACTTGTATTTTTCTATACTTTGCGCCGATAGACGAGCTCTCAAAGGCGTACTCCAAAGTTCTAAAACAGCTTTTGTCACATCGAAAGATATGGAATAGCGTTCTTTCAACAGAACTTCCAATCTTCCCTTGAAGAATTCTCCCAACTCTTTCCATGGTACTTCGCTTTTTAGAAAGAATTCCGTTATCTTTCCTTCTTCTTCAACATCTATATCCCATTCGAAATCGTTCAATATTCTCAAAACACCAAAAGTGTTTTTTCTTAAGCCGTACGGATCTTTGGAACCAGACGGAATCTCGTTTATGGCAAAATTTGCCACAACCGTATCGAGCTTATCTGCAAGCCCTATTATGGCTCCTATTGTATCAGTTTGAATGTTGCCATCCAGTCCGTCAGGCATGTATTGTTCTTCTAGGGCAAGTGCCACACGTTTGTCTTCGTTGAATGAAGCGTATATCCTTCCCATTATGCCCTGCAATTCGGGAAATTCATATATCATGCTGGTAGCTATATCGGCTTTTGAAAGGAACGCCGCTCTTTTCACCAACTCCAGATCCCTTTCACCGAAGCCCAACTTCTTTGCAATATCCGTTGCGATGGTTGTTATTCTGTCTGTTTTGTCTTTTAGCGTGCCGAGCCCTCTTTGGAAAGTTATACCTTCAAGTTTAGAAACGAACTTTTCCAAAGGAACGGCGGTGTCTTCTTCGTAGTAAAAGAGGGCATCTTCCAAACGCGCGTTTATAACACGTTCATATCCCTTTCTAACATTTGCGCTTCTTTGAGCGGGACCATCTTGAAAAGCCACGAACTTCGTCGATATTTTCTCATCTTCTTTAGTCACGAATGTTCTTTGATGATGGCGAAGAACGGTTTTCAAAACAGGCTCTGGAAGTCCAACGTATTTTTCCTTGAATTCTCCCACAACAGGTTGAGGGAATTCCGTTATCAAGGAAATTTCATGAACCAACGTTTCATCTTTAACCACATTTAAATTTGTTTGATCTAAGGCATCTTCGATCATCTTTTTTCTCTTGTTTATATCTATGATAACCGCATTCTTTTCCAAAAGGCTCTTGTATTCATCTGGATTGCTTATTTCCACTTTCTTTGACAAGTATCGGTGCGACTCAGTTTGATTGGAAGCCGTTTTGCCTAAAAAATCAAACTCGACTATTTTTTCATTCAGCAAAGAAACAACTGAGTGTAAAGGGCGAACGTACTTGAATTCTCCGTTTCCCCATCTCATCGCTCTTTTGAATTGCAAGCTGGCTAAAACCCCAGGCACGATCTCCCTTAAGACTTCAGAAGCTTCTTTCCCTTCAACGTGCTTGTTCAAGAAGACGTATTTTGTTCCCTTCACGTCAACTAACTCGATCTCATTTGGAGAAGCGTTGTTAGACCTTAAAAATCCTTCCAGGGCTTTTGAAGGTTGACCATCTTTGTAAGCGATCTTTTCAGCCGGTCCTCTTTTTTTCAAGATGACGTCATCTTGTTTTGGGCTAAGATCATGTATGAGGAATCCGAATCTTCTTGAAGTTGCAAAAGTTTCTATCTTCCCATGTTTAAGATTAGCCTGGTTTAAAGCGAGATCCATTTTTTCGCTTAGAGTGTTTAAAATCATGTCAATATCGGCGGGGGGCATTTCCTCCAAGAGGAGTTCAACCAAGTATTCACTCATCGATCTTTACCTCCTCCAAGAAAGTGGTAGCACATTTTTTTGCCATGTTTCTTATCTTTCCAATGTAATTTTGACGATGTGAGACGGATATGGCTCCCCTCGCATCAAGAAGGTTGAAAATGTGAGAAGACTTCATCACCTGATCGTAGGCAGGCCTGTACAATTTCATCTCTATGAGTTTTTCAAACTCATGAGAGTGTTTTTCGAATAAATCAAACAGCATCTCAACGTCTGCCACTTCAAAATTGTATTTTGAAAATTGTCTTTCGTTTTCCAGATAAAGATCACCGTAGGTGGTGAAATCGTTCCATTTGGTATCGTAAACATTTTCAACGTCTTGAAGATACATGGCAATTCTTTCAAGACCATATGTGATTTCCAAGGGTGTGCGCTTCATTTCAACCCCGCCGAATTGCTGGAAATAGGTAAATTGCGTTATTTCCATTCCATCTATCCAAACTTCCCAACCTATTCCCCACGCTCCGAGGGTGGGCGATTCCCAATTATCCTCCACAAATCTTACATCGTGCTCTTTTATGCCTAATCCCAATTTTTCCAACGATTCAATGTAGAGTTTTTGGGATTCTTCTGGCGATGGAAGCAATATAACCTGGTATTGCAAAAATCTTTGCATTCGGTTGGGATTCTCTCCATAACGACCATCTGTCGGTCTTCTACACGGTTGAACGAAAGCAACTTTGGCGTCTTCTTGTTTAAGAACGGTGAAAAAAGTGGACGGGTGAAATGTCCCCGCGCCCACTTCCATATCGTAAGGTTGATCTATTACCGCTCCCTTATCTGCCCAAAATCTGTCAAGGGCGAATATCAACTCTTGAATGTTCACGGCTTCATCCCTTCGTTTCTCAAAACGGTTGCACATCTTTCACATAAAGTGGGGAATTCTGGATCTTTTCCAACACTTTCTGAATATTTCCAGCATCTTTCACACTTCAAGCCAGGCGCATGTTCCACTTTTACTTCTATATCTTCTGTATCCCCTGTTTCGTTTGAAAGTGTGGCCTTCGAAACTATGAATATGTCGGCAAGTTCTTGCTTTGACAAAGTGGACAATAGTTCTTTCATTTTCTCATTTACTTTAAGCGTTACAGCCGCTTCGAGAGGATGTCCAATATGTCCTGCTTGCCTTTCCGATTCAAGGGCTTTCAAAACCACGTCACGGACTTCCCTTATCTTTTCCCACTTTTCCATAAGGGACGTATCCAGTTCTTTCAATTCTGGCCAAAGTGTTAGATGGATGCTTTCCATCTTTTTAAAGGGTAATGAAAGGTAAATTTCTTCCGTTGTGAATGGAAGGATTGGAGCCATGAGTTTCAAAAGCCCCATGCCTATTTCGTAAAGCACCTTCTGTGCCGATCGTCTTTGTAAAGACGTTTTTCCAGAAGTGTACAACCTGTCTTTCAATATGTCAAGATAGAAAGCGCTCATATCAACGGTGATGAAATCGAATATGGCGTGATAAACCTTGTGGAAGTCGTACTCGTCGTAGTACTTAGTGACATCTTTTACGAGTTTGTAGAACATGTTCAGAGCGTATTCGTCTATTTCCATAAGTTCTTTCACATCGCTTTGAGGATCGAAATCGGCGATGTTTCCAAAGATGAAACGCAAAACGTTTCTTACCTTACGGTATCCATCTACCTGTTTTTCAAGGATACCCATTGAGACTTTCACATCGTTTTTGTACTCCGTTGAAGAAACCCACAATCTGAACACATCTGCACCCATCTTCGATACAACATCGTTTGGATCTATCACGTTGCCAAGAGATTTTGACATCTTTCTGTCTTTTTCATCCCTTATGAAACCGTGAGTAACGACCGTTTTGTATGGAGGAACGCCATCTCTTATCATGCCGAGCAACAATGAGGATTGGAACCAACCACGATGTTGGTCGCTGCCTTCAAGGTACAAATCAGCGGGATACCAGCTCTTCGGTTTCAGGACAGATTCAAAAGATGAGCCAGAATCTATCCAAACATCCATAACGTCGTACATCTTTTCAAAATTCGTTCCACCACATTCCGGGCACTTGTAACCTTCTGGCAAGAGTTCCTCCGGTTTAGCGGAGAACCAGATGTTGCTCCCCTTTTCACCGACCAATTTCGCCACATGTCTAATTATTTCCGCGTCCATGACAACTTTTCCGCAATCTTTACACCTAAAAGCCGGTATAGGCATTCCCCAATCGCGTTGCCTGGAAATACACCAATCAGGCCTATCGCTTACCATTGAGGAAATTCTGTTCTTTCCCCAACTTGGTACCCATTGAACCTTCTCTATAGCGTCTAACGTTTTTTCCCTAAGATTTTCTTTATCTATGGATATGAACCATTGTTCTGTTGAACGGAATATCAGTGGGCCATGACAACGCCAACAATGTGGATAAGAGTGCGTAAACAATTCTTCCGCGACCAAATCTCCAGATTTTTTCAAGTCTTCGATTATAACGTCGTTTGCTTTGAAAACGTGCATACCACCGTATTTTGGAAGATCTTTTACGTAATAGCCGTAATCATCAACAGGTGAAAAAATTTCCAAGCCGTATTTTTTCCCCGTTTGATAGTCTTCGGCACCATGCCCCGGTGCGGTATGAACGGCTCCCGTACCGGTGTCTGTTAAAACGTAATCTGCCATGACTATGGGCCTTTCCTCTTTGTATATCGGGTCCAGTAGGGTTTCCAGTTCCAATTCCGAGCCTTTCACCGTGCCAACTACCGTCCACTCTTCGATCTTTGCCTTTTTCATGACGGTTTCAACCAACGCGGATGCTATCACCCATATTTCGTCTCCAACTTTTACCCTGGAGTACTCTATTTCAGGGTTAAGCGCAACTGCCCTGTTGGCAGGCAAAGTCCAAGGGGTGGTCGTCCATATGATGACGTATTCATTCGAAAGATCCTTGAAAGCGAATTTCACATATATGGCTTTGGAAGTATCTTCTTGATATTCAACTTCTGCTTCGGCTAAAGCCGTATGACAGTGAGGGCACCACATGACCGGTTTGTTTTCACGGTAAACCATTCCCTTTTCAACCACATCCGCGAACACTTCGTATATACCCTTTTCGTATTCTGGGTTCATTGTCAGGTAAGGCTTTTCCCATTCGCCAAGTACGCCCAATCTTTTAAATTGTTCCCTTTGAATGTTAACGTATTTTTCTGCGTAACTGGCGCAGGTTTTGCGTATATCCAGACGAGACATGTTTTTAGCCTTTTCGCCCAATTCCACGGACACCTTATGTTCTATCGGCAAACCGTGTGTGTCCCAACCAGGAATGTAAGGCGCGTCGTAGCCTCTCATAGTTTTGTACTTTATAACTATGTCTTTCAACACCTTGTTCATAGCTGTTCCAACGTGTATATTTCCATTAGCGTAAGGTGGTCCATCGTGTAAAATGAACTTCGGAGCTCCTTCTCTCGCTTTTCTTATTTTTGAATAGAGATCTTCCTCTTCCCACTTCTTTAAGAGCTCCGGTTCTTTTGAAACCAGATTTGCTTTCATCGGTACGATCTTCTGGGGAAGATTCAACGTGTCTTTGTAGTTCAAAATTACACCTCCAACAATTTCTTTATGGCATTTTTAAGCTGACTTAAATCGGAAGATTTAACAACGTAATCATCTGCGGCCCAGCTTGATAGATCACTTTTGTAATGGCTGTAAGCGGTTAAGAGTATTATCTTGACGTTCTTCTTCATCTCCCTTATCTTTCCCGCTGCTTCTAAGCCGTTCATATCAGGCATTTCTATATCTAAAGTGATCAAATCTACGTTATTTGAGGACAAAAAATCAATTGCTTCCTTTCCATTTGATACAGTTTTCACTTCGTAACCTTCGTCTTCAAGCTCTTCTTTTATCAGCATTCTCATCGCTTCTTCGTCTTCTACAACCAATATCTTCGCCATCTATATCATCCTCCTTCAACTTTTTTTAAACCCTTCGGTATTCTCACGATAAAAGTGGTCCCGCTTTCATCGCTGTTAGCCTTTATCTTACCCTTGTGCTCATCTTCTATTATCTTCTTGCATATCGGAAGCCCTAAACCCGTTCCATGAGTTTTCGTGGTGTAGAAAGGCTGAAATATCTTTTCAAGCTTGTCTGGTGGAATGGGTAAACCATTATTCCAAACTTCAACTATTATGTCATCGTCTGTTTCCTGTGTTTTTATACGTATTTTACCCGCTTTTTCGTCAACTGCTTCGATCGCATTTTGTATCAAATTCATGATAACTTCTTTGAAATGGTTTGCTTCTACCATTGCTTTCGCTTCGTTGGCTGTGAAATCTAATTCTATTGATATGGACTTTTCCTTTGCTTTTTCTAAATAAAGTTGCATCGCTTCGTTTATTATATCGTTGATCGATCTTTCTTCAAAGTTTGAATTAAGGTTAGACCTGCTGAATTCAAGAGTTTGATTTACCAAATTTTCCAATCTTTTTGTTTCGCTGAGTATTATATCCAAATACTTCTTCATCTTTTCTTGTTGCGCTATCCTTATCGCTCTTTGAGCAAATCCTCCTATGGCAGACAATGGATTTCTTATTTCATGCGCAACCCTTGCCGACATTTCTCCAAGCACCGCCAGTCTCTCTTGAGTTCTGAGCTCTTCTTCCATCATATGCTCTTTCGTCACATCATCGAACATCGCTATGTAGCCCATGATCACATTCGTTTCTTTTTCAAACAGAGGAGAAAATTTTATGTTTAAAAACATCTCTTTGTCTCGAAGCTTCAAATTGTATTCGCTTAGAGTTATCGTTTCTTTAACCGTGTACACCTTTTCTGCCACGTTGAAGATATCAAAGAATTCAGGACCTAATATGTTTACCGTTGAATTTACGACTCTATCTTTTGGAAAATTGAAAAGTTCCTCGCTTTTCTTGTTCCATTCCAATATCTTGTTTTCTCTGTTCACAACAACAATGGCAACGTCTAAATTTTCTAGAACGTTTTGCGCAAAATCTTTAAAATATTCAATGACCATCTTTTGTTTTTCAAGATTTGCGGTTTTTTCTTTCAATTCGTTGTAGCTCTTTATCGATTCTACAGTTAGGCCAACACTTTCTGAAAATATCTTTAACATTTCTATCATATCGTCTGTTATGGGCTTAGAGTTGTACTTATTGTCTAAAATGACAACTCCGTAAACCTCGCGTCTTCCTATTAAGGGTACACAGACGAACTCATCAACTTGAAGGAAATTCAATAGATCCATGAATTCCCTTCCCCTTTCCCGAGCCAATATCTTGGTAACGTGAACAACTTTTCCCCTATTTACCACCCTGTCGAATATGTAATCGCCAGTATAGGAAAAATTTTTTCCCCTGGCTAAGCGTGTCAATTTACCATCATCCTGGACTATCAAAGCCTCTTCACGTAAATATTGTGAAAAATCAGCGTACATGCTCTCGCGTTTTTTTGCCGCTTCCCAATCTTTTGATACTTCTTCATCTGAAAATGGACCGAGCCATTCTTTGGCCTGAAGTATTTTATTTTCTTCATCTTTTTCTAAAAATAAAGCTCTGTTGAAGCCAAATCCCATTCCGGATGTGAGTCCTATGAGCATGATTTTGTAAACATTTTTTATGTCTTGCGAACTTTTCATCGCTTTCATTATTTTCTGTAAGGCGTTTAGGAGCCTTACCTGTTCTTGTTGATGGCTTATATACTCTTTGCTTTGCTCTTGAAGCCTTTTCAGAGTTTCATTTTCTCGCTTAAGCTTCAAATAAAGCTCTATCCTGCTGCGAGAAAGCATTATCCTATTTGCCACGCCGGCAAGAATTGAAAGATCAAATTCGTCGAAATGTCGATAAGGTCTGTAAAAATCGGTATTTCTTCTGTTGAAAAGGATCATAACGCCTATTAGTTTTCCGTTTTGCATTAAAGGAACGGCTATGGTAGACTTTATCTTAAAATTGAAGACGTCGTTTGAGACTCTCGGATCGTCCTTTGAAGAAGTCGAAAGAAAGGGTAAAAGATGTTTAGCTATCCAGCCTATTACACCGTGATCGTCTTTTACACGTCTTCTTAATATTTCGCCTTCTGAAATTCCATTCACGTACGAAAGAACAAATTCATCTTCACCAATCAACCATATGGTACCCTTTTCGGCATTCAATATCTTCACAACGAAATCTAAAACTTTTTGATACAACGTGTCAAAATCCATCGGCATGGAGTTCAACATTGAATCCAAACGTTCCAAAGTTGAAAGTTTGTAAATTACGGCCCTTTTGGTTTCTGCGTTTAAGCAGGCTTTCAATATGAGGGCTATTCGAGCGAGAAAGTCATCAGCAGGCTTTTCACCTTGTATGAAAACCACACCAACAAGTTCATTTTCGTTTATGTAAAGTGGTATTGCGCTTTCGCTATCAGACAGATAAGATTTCAAATCTTCTTCGATTTTTTCACTTTCCAATTTTATTTTAAGTGGTTTTTCGTTGGTGTCTGAAGACATAAGTCTCAATTGTGCGTGATCCTTTTCGTAGACGTAGAGGCTAACCTTTTCTGATTTGCTAACATCTTTTATGAGCTCAGTCAAGGAAGAAAGCATTCCATTTAACGTGCCCTTGCTGAGTATTTTTATAAACCTATCTCCCAGTTCCGCCAAATATTCTCTCGAATTCTTTCCGAATTCTTTCAACATGTGTACCACTCCAATAAATTTTTCCACAGTTAGGGCAAACTTTAAAATTTGTGGCAGTAAGGTAAACTCTTTCTGGTATTCGGTCTTTTACTTCCTCAGCCGTAGTTTTAACCAAAATGGCATTGCATTCCGGACAACGAGTAAACATCCGGGAATTTTGAAAAATAGAAAATCTTTTTTCCAATTCAACAAGCTGTCTTTTCCATTTATCTTCGAATATCAAAAAGGAATCTCCCGGATAACTTTCCCATCTTTTTCTTGAACGCGTTAAAAGAACGCGCCCTTTTTCAGACTCACCGTTCCACTTTTTGGTGTCAAAACCCAAAAGTCTGAGTTTTCTCATCAACTTTCCTAACGTGTCATCGCAAAAGAACTTCATTACTTGTTAATTATATCATTAAATGGGCTTTCCTCAGCGCAGATAAAAACTCAAAAAGATTGCTTTTAAAATATAAGAATGAGGGTATCTAAAATCAATTTGAAAAGTGTAAAAATTCCGGCATTTAAGCCGGAATAAAAGCTGCCGGAATGAAAATTTACAACGATTGAATTGATTTTAAGGTTTCACTATTTCGTTGTCGATCAGTCTCGCTTTTCCCACGTAAGCGGCTGTTGCGACGATCACTTTGGAATTTATTTCCGTTACGGGTTGAAGCGTCTCTTCGTCGACTATTTCGAAGTACTGAACACGAACGTGAGGATGTTTTCTCATAATGTTTATGGATTCAAGGCGTATTTTGTGCGCGTCTTTTCTGCCTTTTTTTATCTGGCTGACGGCATACTGCAAAGCTTCGTGAAGGGCAAGCGCATCTTTTCTCTCTTGCGAAGAAAGATAAACATTTCTGGAACTCATCGCCAGGCCATCCTTTTCCCTGACTATGGGCATTTCAACCATTTGAACATCCATGTTTAAGTCTCTTACCATCCTCTTTAAAACCCTGAACTGCTGCGCATCTTTTTGTCCAAAGTATGCTTTCGCCGGTTTGACTATGTTGAACAGTTTGTTCACCACTAACACCACGCCGTCAAAATGACCTGGACGGTAATAGCCGCAGAGGTGATCGGTGAGTTTGGATACATGAATGGAAGTTGAAAAATCTTTTGGATACATTTCATCTACTTGTGGGACGAAAACGTAATCAACTTTTTCTTTTTCCAACAAGCTGTAATCGCGCTCTAAATCGCGCGGATAGGCATCCAGATCTTCATTGGGCCCGAATTGGGTTGGATTTACGAATATGCTTACGACCACAACATCGTTGTCTTTTCTCGCTTTTCTTACAAGTGAAAGATGTCCCTCGTGAAGAAAACCCATGGTTGGAACGAAGCCAACTTTTTTTGAAGAATAATCCTTCGCAATTTCCTTCATCTCATCAACGCTATTGACGATTTTCATAATCATCTTCCTCCTCACTCATTCTCTTTTCAATCATCTTTCTCAAAGTCTTGGCTATTTCGCTTTTTTTCACAAAACCTATCTTTTCACCATTTTCGTATATAACTCCGCCGCTTTTCGTTCCAAAAACCGCTATATCCGCGTCGCGCGCCTCTCCAATGCCGTTGACAAGGCAACCCATCACCGCTATTTTCAGATTTGCTTTCATGTCGCCAATTTCCTTTTTAACTTCTTCAGCCAGCTCTTCAACGTTTATCTGTGTTCTGGCACATGTTGGGCACGCAACGACTTCCACTTCGTTTGACTTGTGTACCGCTCTCAACAAGGCTCGTGCCACATGAACTTCTCTCACCGGATCACCGGCAATGGATACTCTTATGGTGTCCCCTATCCCTTCGTATATGAGATGACCGAGCGCGAATGAAGATTTCACGACGGCATCTTCGTATATGCCGGCTTCGGTTACGCCGAGATGAATGGGATAATCGGTGAGTCTGGAGAGCTTTTCATTTGCGATAAGCGTTTCCACCGCGTCAGAAGATTTAACGGCTATCACTATGTTATCAAAGCCAACATCTTCCAACTCTTTTACCTCGTCCATTGCACTTGCAACAAGCGCATCTGTTCTGTCTGGGTATTTCAAAAGATATTGTGGATCTATCGAGCCCATATTAGCCCCCACCCTTATTGGAACATTACGTTCTGCCGCGACGCGCGCAACTTCTTCGACTTTCCACTTTTGCCCTATGTTTCCGGGATTTATTCTAACTTTGTCAACTCCCGCTTTTATCGATTCTATTGCCACCCGGTAATCGAAGTGAACATCGGCGATCAATGGAACGTCCACCCTCTTTTTTATCTTTTCAAGCGCATGAACACACTCCAAATCGTACACGCTCAAACGCACTATTTCGCATCCAGCCTCTACAAGGGAGTTTATCTGCTTCACCGTTTCTTCCACGTTTTTTGTATCTGTATTCGTCATGGATTGAATGGCAATGGGATTGTTTCCGCCGATCGCCACATTCCCTATCTTAACCACCTTTGTCTTCTTCATGTTCAAATTCATCCTCCAAATCTAACGATATCCAAGTAAGTTATGTAAACGAAAAACGCCATCAGCAGAAAGAACCCAACGGTATGAATGTAGCCTTCTATTTCTGGGTTTACCCTCTTTCCCGTTACCATTTCTATAACCGCAAAGACTAAATGACCTCCGTCAAGGGCTGGCAACGGTAGAAGGTTAACCAACCCGAGGTTTAAAGTTATGAAGGCTATCAACGTAAAGAGCATTTGCATGCCTTCGTTTGAAGCCTGTCCCACCATTTTCACAAGACCAACCGGGCCAACGAATTGATTCAAGGCGTTCTTCGTTTTAAAGATACCTGCAAGAAATACCAACATTTTGGTGAATATCCTGTTCGTACGTATGACACCGTAAACGGCCGCATCCCACGCTCCTGGATACCAATTCTTGTAAGCCGGATAAGTTGCGACCGAATTCAAAAAGGCTTTGAATTCATTCCTGTCCAAAATGATGTCCTTTATGTCATTTCCACGCTTTACTTTCAGAATCACGTTGCCATTTGAATGAAATCTTTGGGCCGTGAGTATTTTGTTTTGATTGGTTACCAAAAGAACTCCATTTGTAGATGCCACGCTGGCAACAAAAAGGGCGTTTTGGAAATTGAAGGAAGTATCGCATGGAATTCCATCTATCGAAAGAATGACGTCTCCCTTTCTAAGTTTTGTAGTTGGATCGACAGATGCGATTTTGGATGAGAACATGGCCATGTAGATTCCCATCTCTTTCGCCCTTGGAATCTTTTGATACGCAACAACGGTGCCCGTGGAATTGTTGGAAAAAGTCAGCACGCTACCGTTTGAGAGATTCTCAAAATTTCCCTTTGCCAGAGAAAATTCTCCACCTTTCGGCACACTCGCCGAAGATGATACCACCAAAAAGTATTGAGGTCCTATTTCACGGGTTACCAAAGATGTCCTGTGTACTTTTCCATTTCGTATGTATTCAACGTTTATATCGTTTTGTCCCTTGACGAACATGCTAACTTCTGTGGGAGAAAGGATGACGTGTCCGTTGACGGATTTCAAAACGTCTCCAGATTGAAGACCCGCTTCTGCCGCCGGAGAGTTCGGAACGACCCAGTCTATCTGTACTTGCGGAAATCCCCAGATCAACGATACGACCATCATGAGGGCGTATCCGGCAAGGATGCTGAAAAGCGGACCGGCAAAGACTATGAGAAACCTTTTCCACGCTTTTTTGGAATAGAGCAATCTATCTTTTGGAATTTCCTCTAAATTCGAGTCGTTTCCCATTTCATCAGGGTTATCACCGGCCATCTTGACATATCCACCAAGAAGGATGGGTTTAAAGCAATACTCGGTTTCTTTCCCTTTTATCGAAAAGAGTTTTGGACCAAAACCTATTGAAAATTCCGTGACGTACACTCCAAACATCTTTGCGAATATGAAGTGCCCGAACTCGTGAACCATCACTATTCCAACCAGTATTAAAATGAAATACAATATCGTCAGCGCCATCTTTTTATCATCTCCCTGGCTATTTCACGCGCTTTTGTATCCACATTTTCTATCTCTTCGTAATTGTTCAAATTTTGCGGCCATTCATTTTGAAGAACCGCATTCACCACTTCGTAAATTTGGGTAAAACGTATTTCTTCTTTCAAAAACGCATCAACCGCGATTTCGTCGGCAGCGTTGTAAACCACCCTTGCGCCATCTCCCGTTTTCAAAACTTCGTACGCCAGCTTCAAAGCCGGATACCTTTTGTAATCCGCTTCTAAAAGTTCCATCTTTCCAAGGGGAGAAAACGGTTCGAAGATTTTCATCCTTTTCGGGTAATTCATAGCGTACGAAATGGGAATTCGCATGTCCGCCCGCGAAACGTGCATTTTAAAAGTTCCATCTTCCAGTTCGATCATAGCGTGTATCTTTCCTTGCGGATGAACCATAACCCCTATATCATCCGCTTTGAAATGAAACAAAAAGTGCGCTTCCATCACTTCTAAACCTTTGTTGAACATAGTTGCGGAATCCACCGTTATACGCGCGCCCATTCTCCAAACGGGATGTTTTAAAACTTGTGAAGGTGTAACGTGCTCTAATTTCTCAAGTGGAAAGTCTCTCAACGCACCACCGGATGCCGTTAAGATGATCTTCTTAACTCTGGATTTTTCACCATCCAAAAGCTGGTAAACGGCACTGTGTTCGCTGTCGACGGGAAGTATTTCGCAATCGTTCTTTTCCACTTCTTTTAAAAAGAATTCGCCTCCAGCCACGATGGATTCTTTGTTCGCCAAACAAAGACGTTTGGCGTATTTTGACGCCGTTAAGGCGTGCTTTAAACCCATAAAGCCGGAAACACCAACCACAACCTGATCTGGGCGCGTCGAATACAACAATTCTTCTATCGCGTTTTCGCCACAAAAATCTATTTCATCGTCTTTAACACCGCTCAAAGCGGTTTTCACTTTTGGAAAGCGGCGCTTGATCTTCAAAAGTTCATCCTTGCTTACGTTGGCGCTTACGCCGACAAGTTCGAAATCTTTTAACTTATCTACGACATCTAAGGACATTTTTCCTATGGTACCAGTTGCCCCTAAAACCACTATCTTCACTTAAAAATCACCCACTTCTCGATCCATTCAGGAAGTTTAACTTTTGTTTTTTCATAGAAATCGCTTTTATCCTTGAAAGGTCTTTTCAAGGCTATATCGCTTAGCGCCTTTTTTCCAATTCCCGGAATCCATTTTAACGCTTTCAACTGTATATCATTTAGATTTATCGGTATTTGCATAGCCGTTAGAGAACGTTGCCCATGGCTTACCACAACACAATCAACGTGTTCGTGTAAAGGCAACGGTGCGGGAATACCAACCAAAATGGCGTACGTTCCAATCTGTCTGCCGTATGAAACGTTCCCCTCAATCTTTTCAACGATCACATCGCGCAAAACAGTCCCAACGGGGAAGACCTTTTTCAGCATGGGATGATCGAAATTCTTCCTCAAAGAGTACTTGAAATGCTTGTAAAGACCTTCATTTACGCGTGGAGGTTTACCCTTTAGCAAAGTGTACAAGGGAGTATCTGGAAACGCCATCGCTTTGCGCACGTTAACCCTTCTAACCAGAAGCCCTGCGTCCAATATTTTCATCATGGAATCGTAGTTTATCTTGTAGGTTTCTTTTCTTTCTCCAAAAAGGCCAAAAAGAATGTTTATGCCGGGAAGAATCTTTGGGACGCCTTCAACTCTTGTCGCACCTATCGAATTCACCATTTCTAAAACTTTGATGAAACGCTCAAACGTTATTTTCAGGTTGTTCATGCGAATAACCGTTGGATCAAACGACTCCACGCCCATTGAAAGGACATCGCCCGGAGTGTTGTTTTCGACTATTATCTTTAAGACTTCTTGAGAGTCTTTCAAGTTCGAATATATGTATCCCGGATTGGCGTTGTCTGTGTGAAGAGTTTTCAACTCTGGTGCAACTTCCCTTATGCCACGATAAAGCCTGGATATGGCATCGATGTTGGGTTTGATTTTTCCATGATAAGCGAAAATGTTGGAAATTCTTCCAAGCCGAAAGTGCTTTGCCCCATTTTCATAAAGCGCTTTCACTTCATGGATAACATCTTCAACATCTCTGGAGACGAATTTACCCCATAAAGGTTCCGTACAAAACGAACAATGCGTTTGCCTTTCGCATCCCATTCCGAGTTCTATCTCGCAAAAAACGTCTGGAAAATTGGGATGCTGTTGAAGTATTTCGGCACTTCTTTCAACGGTTTTATCTATAAGGCCATACCTTGAAGAGGGCCATTTCTCCTCACATAAAGCCTCGTAAAGCTTTATTTCGTAATTTTTCCATAATTTCAAGTCGTAGCCTTCAAAGGAATTGCGTTTTGCCACTATCCCGCCACTTCTATCAACGGCGTATTCGGCCATTGATCCTATTAACACTTTAAAATGGGCGCGTGAAGAAGAAGCTATTTTCTGTGCCTCTTCAACGGTCATGGGAATTCCGCCAAGATAATTGCCAGGTACTGTAACTCCTCCAATCACGATCAGCAAATCGTGAAAGGGAAGTTCGCCATTTCTCACCTCATCTATGGTTTTATAGATAACATCGTATCCACACATTCGTGCTATTCCAAAAGCATATCTCGAATACGCCGAAAGATATGGAGGAACTCCAAATTGGGCAGGTTCATCCACGTATCCGTCTATCAAAAGCGCTTTCAAACGAAAATCTCCTCTTTTTTCCTGTATTGAAGGGCTTCGGCAAGGTGAGCGGTGGATATCTTTTCTTCGCCTGCCAGGTCAGCGATCGTTCTGGCAACCTTTAAAGTCTTTTCCATCGTTCTTCCACTCAGTCCCAACTTTTTCGCCGCAGTCTTGAAGAAAGCTTCTTCAGCGTCTCCCAACGTGCAGAAGCGCTTCACTTCTTTCGCGGTCAACTTTCCATTCTGTTTGCCAGATCTCTTGAATTGTATTTCAAACGCATTCATAACGCGTTCTAAAATCTTTTCAGATGGTTCTGCATCGCTCATAGATGCGTACTTCGCGTAATCAACGTGTGGAACGTCCACAAATATATCCATTCTGTCGGCAATTGGTCCTGAAATTTTCTTGTTGTACCTTACTATTTCATTAAAAGAACAGGTACAGTGGTGAACGCCATCCTCAACTCCATACCAACCACAAGGACAGGGATTTTGCGCGCCGATCAACAAAAAGCGCGCTGGATAGGTGTGGCTTTCCTTCACGCGTGAAACGGTTACAACCCCATCTTCAAGTGGTTGCCTTAAAGCCTCAAGAACATCCCTTTTAAATTCTGGCATCTCGTCCATGAAAAGAACTCCGTTGTGAGCAAGTGTTACCTCGCCAGGTTTCGCCTTTGCGCCTCCTCCAATTATGGAAGCGGTTGAAGCGCTGTGATGCGGGCTTCTGA